>DATGIQ010000276.1:0-5798 GCA_035295665.1 Gemmataceae bacterium
GGGTGAAGGGGATCACGGAGTTGGCGATGCCGTGGCCGATAAAAGCTCGAAGCTGACGGACCTCCGACAAACGCAGGAAGAGGCTGCCGCGAGGCGGCAAGGAACCATTCAGCGAAATGACGCCGGCAAACCGATCGGGAAAATTGAGGCCCAGTCGGTAGGTCAGCATCGCCCCTTCGCAAATGCCGGCCAAGTAAATTCGTTCCGAGTGCACGTGATAGCTGCGGCGTGCCTGCTCAATGGCACGGAAGACGTAGTCCTCGGTGAGGGCATCACAATCGCCGTCGCTACCCCAGGTGTAGCTCGGTTCACCGTCGCCGCGCCGGCCCAGCCACTGCGTGCCGCGCAGACCCAGGCAGATGTAATTGCGGCGGCTCAGCCGCGGGGCCAAGCGGAGGATCTGCTCTTCGTTGCTTCCGTGCCCGTGGAAGAAGATCACCAGGGGATAAGCATAGTTCGGCTCATAGCCGGCCGGCAGAAACGTCCGGACCGGAAGCCGGCGGGGCGTCTGCACTTCCGAAGTATAGAATCCTTCCGCAGGCCGAAAGAGTCGCCAGGAAAAATCAGTGTAGGGCATGAAGCAACCTATCGTGCCAAAAGGAGCGGTTTTGCAATCCGTAGGGGTTGTGCCACCGGGCAGTTCAGCATTCTTCCTTGGTCACTTCACTTCGACTCAAGAAAGCTTGGCCAAGTCTACGTTTGGAGGGCAAACGTGTCAACGCGGCAATGGGCCCAAGTCTCTCAGAATCCAAGAGATTTCGGCCCCCGGCTTCGGCTTGCAACGGTTGGGGGAAGTGGACAGGAAAGCGGTGAGTCGGCCGGATTCATGTAGCACAGCAATCGTAGCGAAAAGCGCGAGCCGGGTCCGCTCCATCATGCCCGTTTCAGGTCCAAAAGGAAGAGTTATTAGCCCGCGGGTGTTACCTTAAGAGGTCGAAAGAATGCCCTGTTTTTCCAAGAAGTCCACCAAGAGAACGGTCGCTTCTTGCGGAGAGGTTGAAGTGGCATCGATCGTCAACTCGGGATGGAGCGGCGGCTCATATGGATCATCGATGCCGGTGAAATTCTTCAGCTGGCCGGCACGCGCCTTTTTGTAGAGTCCCTTCGGATCGCGCTCTTCGCAGGTCTCGATTGGCGTATTCACATGGATCTCGAAAAACGGAAGCTGGCCGGCCACATGAAGAGCCCGCACGGCATCCCGGTCCTTGCGGTAGGGGCTGATGAAGCTCGTCATGGTGACGATGCCACCGTCGGCGAAGAGCTTGGCAACTTCCCCGATCCGGCGAATGTTCTCTTCACGATCGGCCGCCGAGAAACCGAGGTTCTTGTTCAACCCATGGCGGATGTTATCGCCGTCCAGCACATAGGCCAAATGGCCTCGCTGGATGAGGGCATGCTCCAACGTGAATGCGATCGTACTCTTGCCGGAACCGCTCAACCCGGTGAACCAGAGGGTCGCGCCTTGTTGCCGAAGCAGGCCTTGGCGCGCTTCCCGAGTGACGTGGCCTTCATGCCAGGTAATGTTGGTCGCCTTGATCAGGGTCATGCGGCAATTTCTCCTTCGTACACGGTCAAGCAGCGGATTGTCTCGCCCATGCAGGCAATCGTTTGTTGTAGTTGGTTTTCGTCGGGACTTCCAGGGTGTGAGCCGGACGGCACAGACGCTTCTCAACGCGCGGCCCGACTTACGACTGCCCTTTCCCGGATGTGGTCATCACACGGAAATCGAGCGTTTGGACAACTTTGCGCCCCGTGGGCTCGTCGATAATGGTGAGATAGAGCGTATAGAAGCCCGGGGACAGGTCCTCCGGCACCTGGAAGCGGTACCATCTGGAGAAATCGTGCCGTTCGCTCCGGCTGAGATCGCGCTCGTCTTCGAAGATGTGACGCATCCAGCATCGTTCTTTGAAGTCCTTGATATCGATGCTGCTAAGCAGATGAATGCTGTAGGCGTTCCCCTGCGGCTGGTCAGTCAGGTTTTCCAGTTCCACATAGATTCTGGCATTTTCGCCGGGCAAGAATGTCTTGCCATCAGGAAGCAGTGCATATTTGCCATAGCCTTCGACCACAGAGCAGAAGCACATTTTTTTTATGTTGAGCGTGGCGCGAGGCCGAAGGGTAGCGGCGACCCGATCGAACTGCTTCACCAGGGCCGCCGCCTCTCTCGAATCGCACCGCTCCAGTTTCCCCTCACACAGTCGCGCCGTCAGTGGCAAGAGATACAGAAGCAAATCCTGACTCGATTTATCGTAACTGCCGAGCGACGCGATTGCTTCGGCTGGCCGATTGTCCAGATAACAACGAAGTGCCTGCAATACCGGTACTTCTTCCACGGGTTGTCGTTTTGCTTCGGGGGCGGTTTCCGCCACTGTGCTCTGCACGGTTGGTTGTGCTGCCGGTATCGGTTTGAGTGCGTCGGTGACGCCGCGCGGCTCGGGAATGAGGTCGGGGCCAGCCTGTGCAAGTGCTGGCCGAACGGGCTCAATGATCGGGTCCTCCACCGCCGGTGACTTGCGGGACAGCTCGACGGGAGCTCGATCCGAGGTCCGTGCCTGGGAGTTGCTGGCACCGGGCACATCCGGTAGCTCGGGCAACCGGGAGACGGGCGAAAGAGGAAGAGCACACGCGGGCAGCCAGCTGATGCAGAGCCCGGTTACGATAGGGAGCCAGTTGCACCGCATCGTCCATGACCTCGTAGGGATTGCGCGTCCATTCCAATGGACCCGGCACAGCGTGGGCGGACCATAGCCAGCGGTTCCTGTCCCGTCAAGTGCGAGATCTGCGAATCTGGATGGATAGGCCCGGCGGGGTGGAATAGGGCAGCCTGGAAAAATCGGCAAGAAGCGGTCCGGGTTACAGCACCTCAATGGGCACACGAACAGTTCGTGAACCATTGTTGGCGAACCAGCAGACCCCTTCGGCCACAAGGTCGAACTCCATGACGTAACGACCTCGGGAAGGCGCTGGGACATACGCATCCATCGTCAAACGGTCCCCCGGCAAGATGGAGGTTCCTCGGCCCGGGGTCAAGAGGCACCGGCAATGGTCATGGTTCATGACTTTTCCGGAAGCATCGAGCAGATGGCAGCCGAGGTGGACAGCCCCTGTACCGGCGCTCGTGGGCAACCAGACCGCACGTCCCGCGTTTTCAGCGGTCACTTGAGCGGAAAACGGGAGCCCTTCCGGGACCGAGTGTTCTCGAAATTGCACGCTAAGGCGGGCCAAGAGCTCGGACGGCTGCCGGCTATCACGCACCGCGGGCACGTGGCGGTGGGAACGCAAGAATCCTGGCGTCAACGACTTGAGCCAGTGCAGATATCTTGGCGAGGACACGGGCAAGACTGCCAGGGCAGTACCGGCGATGTGTTTGAGGCCACGGAAAGCCGGGGCATGAGCGTGGAGTTCTTCGAGAGCACGCACCAGGCCTGGCCAACACTGGTGTCCGGTGGGAACATAATCGTGCCAGACGATCAGCCCGCGCCGACCGAGCATCCGTAGAGCGGCCCAAGAATCATTCAAGACGTAGTGGTAAGCGTGGGATCCGTCCACAAAGACAAAATCCACCTTGCCCACATAGGGCCCGAAATCGAATGTGGCCGAATCCCCGTAGAGCTGAACGATTTTGTGTTCAAGATCCGATCCATGAAACCGAGTGCCCGAGAGCGGTTTATCCACATACTTGCGGTCGTGGACCGCCAAGGGGAGCCCAGCTGCATCCAGGCCGGTGCGCGGTAGGTCCAAAGTATAAACTCGGGCTTCGGCTCGGCTCTGCGCTGCGAGGTTGACGGTGGTTCGCCCATCGAAGGTACCGATCTCGAAGAGTCTCGTGGGATTGGTTCCTTTGACGAGCTTGCAAAGAATCTCCAGCTCCAGAGCTGTCACATTGCCGTCCACCGCGGTATCGCGCTCCCGCACCGACACGGTAAGATCGCTCGAGATCAGCTCGGTCCAGGGGATTTCCGGTAGCATGGGCACCTTTTTCGCGGAGAGCCTCATTTCCAGGCATGAAACACAATGCGCGGCGATGGCGTGTGGAGATTGAACGGACCACGGTGAATCTGGATCGTTTGAAAGCCAACCGTCCGCAGCATGGCTTCGATCATGGCCGGATTCGGACCGCACCAGTTGCTGCCATCGTTACACAACTCGGCTCCCGGGTAAAACGCCATGGCCGGGCGGGGGCAATCGAGCATGTCTACGTGGGTTTCCAGGATCAACAGCCGGCGGGTAACGCTGGCCATCTTTTCCAGTGCCAACAGCGGATGACGCATGTGGTAAAGAACGCTCAGGAAGAGAACCAAATCGAAGACGCCCACGGTTTCCGGAGAGTGGTCGAGAACGTCGATCCGCTTGTCCTGGACCTTGGAACGCAGCACCCGGCGGGCCAGGTCAAACCCATGCTTCGTTCCCCAGCCCCCGCCGCTCCAGCAAAAATGATCCGTGGCCAGGACTGGCCGGGCACCGCGGCGCTCGGCTTCAAAGGAGAAAAACCCATCCCAGGCGCCGACATCGAGGACCGACCATCCGCGAAGGTCCTCAGGGATGCCGAGGATTTCGAGTTTGCCGGGTGAGTGTTCTGCGCCGGGCGTGACGATCCCGCTGCCGAGGTCAATTTGTTGAAACCAGCGAATTTGGTCAACTTCTGCCTGGATTTGCTCGGTACTGCGTCCAAAGACCTGCTCCGGCAGCTTGGATAATCCCTTGACCAATTTCATGGGATGCACACGACTCATGAGTAGATTTCACCCCATTGGACGAGATTCGTTTTTGTCCAGGTTCGACGCCGCAACGATCGAGGTGGCAGTTCGTTGCAAGTTTGCTCGGCTCAGATGCGTGCCGCCAGACTTCGCCGCGAAGGAGCGGAGCATAGCAGGGAAAAGTCGAACGAGTCAAGACCACGGTGGAACAAATCGGTGGCCGACGGCAACGGGAGAGTTCCCGGAGCCCCGGTTCGACGAGCATCTACGCGCAGGGGTACTGGATTTTGCCCGGGGCGCAGTTACAATCTGAATTCAGAATCGTTGTGTGAACAGCGCTGTGGAAAGGGGACCCGATCATGAACGCTCCACTCCCCACCGGCTCTCGAGGCCTGTCGCGGCGTGGCTTTCTTCTTGGCACGGGCGCCGGCCTGGCTGCCGGTGTGCCGCTCACTTGGCTCGGCCTCCGAGGTCTGGATGCGCTTGACCAGGGGCATGCGCTGTTGCCGTCCTTCACCGGCCGTACGGTAGAAGACGCCCACCCCAGTGCAGCCATGCCCGGTCCATTTCCCGGTCGCGTGATTGAGGTCCACCGTGAGGATTCGGTCGGTCCCAATGGCCGAATCAACGCGCCGGCGGTCAAGGGGATGATGGACCGAGGCATGTGTGAATTGACCGGTGCCGACGCAGCCCCGGAAGCCTGGCGGCGTTTTTTCGCGCCGGGCGATGTCGTCGGCATCAAGGTGAATCCCGTCGGCTACCGGCGGCGACGCGAAGTAGCCGGGGCGATTTCCAGTCCGGCCGTATTGCTGGAGGCAGTGGCGGGGCTAAAAAGTGCTGGGGTCAAGGCCGGCGATATCGTCGTGTTCGAACGCTACGCCACGGAGTTTCGGGAAGCGGGGTATGAAGCCGTGCTGCGGGAGCGGGCCATGGATGGGGTGCGCTGGTACGCTTCATCGCAGAGCGGGGGCGATTTGCAAGTGGACATCGAAGGTTACGATGGCCATCGTGACCGTGATCCGCACGTCGTCGGCTACGATCCGGACGTCTTTGTCCACATGGGATTCGCAACGCCCAGCCACGACCCCAAAGACGACCGCC
>DATGIQ010000277.1:0-17775 GCA_035295665.1 Gemmataceae bacterium
CGGAAGCTGTTTGTTGCCAACATCAAGGGTCACGGCTCCTTGAACCAACCGCGGCCGGTGGACAAGGGCCGGCGCAGCCATGACCATCTGGGCTCGGTGTCGGTGATTGGCGTTCCCTCGGACGCTGACGTCAAGAAATACACGGCCCAGGTGAACGCCAACAACCGCCTGGCCTACAGCCTGGCCGGGCTCGAGAAACCCCGCACCGGTGTGCAGCCGGTGCCCGTCCCGCAGCGGCACGGCGAGCCGTCGATCTTCCAACACGTTCTCTACATCATCAAAGAAAACCGCACCTACGATCAGGTGCTGGGCGATCTGAAGGAGGGCAATGGCGATCCGCGGCTGCTCCTGTTCGGGGAAGCCGTCACCCCCAATCACCACGCCCTGGCCCGGGAATTTACGCTGTTTGACAATTTCTACTGCAGCGGCGTCTTGAGCGCGGATGGCCACTCGTGGGTCAATGAAGCCTATGTGACCGATTACCTGGAGCGGGCCTTTGGCGGGTTCACCCGCAGTTATCCCGACGACGGCAGCGATCCGCTCGCTTATCCATCGAGTGGCTTCCTCTGGGACAATGCCCTGGCCCATCACAAGACCTTCCGCAATTACGGCGAGTTCGTGAACAAGGAGTTTGCCCCCAAAGGGACAACCTGGACCGATGCGTACAAGGATTACGTGAACGGCACCAACCACGTGAAGCTCAATGTCAAGGCCAATCTTCCGTCTCTAGAGCCCTATACCCATCCGCGCTATCCGTGGTTCCCCCTGTTGGTCCCCGACGTTTATCGGGCCAAGCTCTTCACCGACGACCTCCAAGCATTCCAACGGCGGGGCGAGCTGCCCAACCTGATTTATCTCACGCTCCCCTGCAATCACACCGAGGGCACCAATCCGGGCTGGCCGACGCCCCGGGCGATGGTGGCCGACAACGATCTGTCACTTGGAAAGATCGTCGAGGCCGTCACGCAGAGCCCATTTTGGCCACACACATGCATCTTCGTGGTCGAGGACGATCCGCAAGATGGCTTCGATCATGTGGACGCCCACCGCACCGTGGCCCTGGTCATCAGCCCGTATACCCGCCGGCACTTCGTGGATCACACCAATTACAACCAGACCGGCATGGTCAAGACGATCGAGCTGCTCCTGGGCTTGCCGCCGATGAACCAGCTCGATCTGTCGGCCACGGCCATGCGCAACTGTTTCCAGGCCGAGCCTGATCTCACGCCATACCGCTGCCGGCCTAACACGATCGCCCTGGACGAGATGAATCCGCCGCTGCAAAAACTCCGCGGTCAGGCGCTCCACTGGGCCAAGAAATCGCTGGCCCTCAATTTCGAGGAGGGGGACAAAGCGGACGAGGATACCTTGAATCGCATCCTCTGGCACACCATGCGTGGCGACGACGCCGCCTATCCGGAGGAGTTCGCCGGCAAGGGCGCGGAGCGGGATTGACCACTCTGCCGCTGCAAAAAAGGTTGCTTTTTGATTGCTCTGGGCGCGATCTCGGGATACACCTTACCATTAGCGAGCCATCGTCATCGGCTTGTGGCAGACCCAATGAGGCCTTTTCGAAGGAGTCCACCCTTGGAGCAGCAAAACAATCGTCGAGAGTTTCTGAAAGACACCACCTTGGCCGGCGTCGGCTTCTGGGTGGCGGGCGGCCTGGCACTGACCGAGAGCCGAGCCGCCAATGAGAAAGTGAACTTTGCCTGCATCGGCGTCGGCGGCAAAGGGGACAGCGACACCAGCCACGTGGGCCAGCTCGGCAATGTGGTTGCGTTGTGCGACATCGACGACAACACGCTGAACAGGAAAGCCGAGCAATTTCCCAAAGCGAAGAAATACAACGATTTCCGCAAGATGTTGGATGAGATAGGCAAAGAGATCGACGCCGTTACGGTCAGCACGCCCGATCACACCCATGCCCCGGCCAGCGTCATGGCCATGAAGATGGGCAAACACGTCTACTGCCAGAAGCCGCTAACGCATTCGGTCTACGAAGCCCGGCTAATGCGCGAGACGGCCCAGCGGCAGAAAGTTGCCACCCAGATGGGCAACCAGGGAACTGCCTCGAATGGCCTCCGCCGCGCCGTCGAAATCATCCAGGCCGGGGCAATCGGACCGGTACATGAAGTCCATGTTTGGACCAACCGGCCGATTTGGCCACAGGGTCCCGAAGCGATCCTGAAGGTTGGAGCCGCCCGTTCGGCCGCCTTGGCCGCTCTGCACGGGACCGCCCCGAGCAATTTGCACACCGCCGCGCCTCCGAGCCATGTTCACTGGGACCTTTTCCTTGGGCCGGCGCCGGCACGTCCCTATGATCCGATTTATCACCCGTTCAACTGGCGTGGCTGGTGGGATTTCGGGACGGGCGCCCTGGGGGACATGGCTTGCCATACGGCCAACATGGCCTTCATGGCTCTGAAACTGGGCTATCCGACCAGCATCGAAGCTCAGTCGGACGAAATTAACCAGGAAACCTACCCGATGTGGGCGCGAATTGCGTTCGACTTCCCCTCCCGTGGCGAGATGCCGCCGGTGCGGCTCTACTGGTACGAGGGAAACAATCGCGGCCGACGGGTGCTTCCGCCAATCGAAGCCCCCAGCGCCGGCGGCCGGCGGGGAGGCGGACAAGGCCGGCAGGGCCGGGGTGGCCGTGGACAAGGCCAAGTGGGAGGCGATTCGCATCTGGCCCGCTGGCTGCAACAGAACGGCCGGCTCTTGCCGTTGGGCCAATCCCTGTCCGACAGCGGTTCGCTCCTGGTGGGCGAGAAGGGGATTCTGTTCTCCCCCAACGACTACGGCCAAAGCTACACGCTCCTGCCCGAGAAGGAATTCGCCGGGTACAAGGGACCGCCGGAAACTCTGCCGCGCAACGGCAAGGACGATCCGGGCCAGAAGGCCGAATGGGTGGCTGCGATCAAGGGTGGCCCGCCGGCCCTGTCGAACTTCAACTATGCGGCCCTGCTGACCGAAACGATCCTGCTCGGCAACGTGGCGATGCGCGTTGGCAAGAAGTTGGAATGGGACGGCCCGAGCATGCGAGTCAAGAACGCGCCCGAAGCGGAGAAATACATCAAGCCGGAGTTCCGGCAGGGGTGGACGCTGTAAACATTGTTTGCTGGTTCCCAAACTCTGTTTGGGAACGCCCATTCGCAAAACTCTATTTCGCGTGGCCGCCACGCGAAACAGAGTTTTGCATAAACTCGCTCCCAATTGGAGTTTGTGAGCGAGGATAAATAGATGCTTGGATTGCTGAGCGCCGTCGAAGCTAGATACGATATTTCGCCACCTTTTGCTCATCGACGCGCACCCCCAACCCCGGCCCTTCCGGTACGTCCATGAAACCGTGATCGATCCGGTGCAGCGGCGTGATGATGTCGTCCACGAGCCCGTAATACGTGCAGTCATTGGCCAGCGTGAAGCCTGGCGTGCTGGCCACGATGTGCAGCATGGCTGCGGTCTTCAGTCCCAAATCGTGGGCGCAGTGAAACACACACGGCACCCCCGCCGCCTCCGCCAAGGCCGCCACCTTCTTGACGCCGAGGATGCCCGCGCACTGGTACGTATCCGGCAACAGCACATCCGCCGCCTGCAGCTGCAAAATCTGCAACACGATCTCTGGCGTCGTCACCGATTCGTTCAGGGCGATCGGTGTCCTGGTGGTACGCCGCAGCCGGGCTGCATCGGCGATGAGCCCCAGCGGCATCGGCTGTTCGAAGTATTCGAGCTGGTAGCGTTCCAGGTCCCGTGCCAGGGGAAAAGCCACTTCGGGCGGATAACCCTGATTCGGATCAATTCGCAGCTTGAGCCGGTCGCCGACGCCATCCCGGATGCCCCGAACCATTTCGAGGTCCTCCTCGGCACGCCGGCCGGCCTTGGTCTTGAGTGTGGTGAAACCCATGTCCACATACTGGCGGGCGATCGCCTTGGCCTCATCGTATGGCCGAATCCCCATGCACGCGGCCAGCTCGATCCGTTTGCGCACGGCCCCGCCCAACAAGTTGTAGAGCGGCTGGCCCGTAGCGTGGCCGATGAGATCCCAGAACGCCATCTCGACCCCGCTGGCCAAGTAGCTGCCCAAGCCGTTGTCGGCGTACCAGGTTTCCAGATCAAACGGATCGCGGCCCACCACCCGGCCACGAAGCAATTCTTCCGGAGCGCCCTCGAAGGATTTGTTCAGCCAATCGACCGGGGTTTCGCCCCAACCAACGAGGCCTGTCTCCGTCTCCAGGCGAATCAGGAGAGCTTCCTTCTCCGAAGTGGCCCGGTAACGGGATTGATACGGGGCGATCGGAGGCTTTTGCGATATCCGCACCAAGAAGGCATTCACTTGCTGGATTTTCATACCCCGAGCGTAGCTGCGGGGCTTTCCGAGATCAAGTCGGTTGCTTCGCACTACCCTCCGGACGTATAAAAAGGGACAGAATCCCGTGCATTTTTCCGAAGGCAAGCGGAGAGCGCATGCATGAACAAAACCCTTCCAAGTCCCGTAACGGTTGTAATCGGGGCCTTGATCCTCTTGGGGTTAATGGCTTCGACCTCCGGGGCCGCACCGCAGATCGACAAGATTTCGCTGCGCGGCTTGCAGACGGGAGCGGTGACCACCCTGACCATCGAGGGAAGCGATTTGCTCCCTAACCCCCGGCTGCTGCTGCCAAGATCGATCCTTTCGCAGACCATCCGTGGGACTGCCTCCCCCAATCGAGTCGAGATCGAGGTTCGGCTGGCTGCCGATTGTTCGCCCGGAATCTATCCGTTACGCCTGGCCAATCCGAAAGGCATTTCCAACGCCGTCCTGATCGGCATCGATGACCTTGTTCAACTTCCCTTCACTTCCCCCATCGCCCAGTTGCCGGTTGCGTTGCACGGAAACCTCCCAAGCAGCGGCACGCTCAAGACGGCGTTCACCGGGAAGAAGGAGGAGCGCATTGTCGTGGATCTGGAAGCCCGGCGCCTCGGAGCTGCCATCGACCCAGTCGTCGAGCTTTACGATGCCCGCCAGGTCTTGTTGGCTTATTCCCAGGGCCATGCCCATCTTGCAGGCGACGCCCGGCTCGAAGCCATTTTGCCGGCCGATGGACAATATACGGTTGAGCTGCACGATGTTCTGTACCAGGCTGGCAGCGCGAATCATTTTCGGCTCGAGATCGGCGAACTCTACTACGCCGATCGAACCTTTCCGCTGGGCGGCCAGCGCGGCACAGACACGGTCGTCCAACTGATCGGCACGCTTCCCCCGGCAGCGCGGCGGGTACAGGTCGACCTGCACGCCGCCTTGGCCGACATTCCTGTTCCCTTGCCTCCTCTGCACGGGCTCACCGGCACGGCCCCGCGGCTTGTGCTCGACGACTTCCCCGAAGTTCTGGAAGTTGAGCCGCCCGCCGGAAAGCTCCAGGAAGTCACGGTCCCGGCCGTCATCAACGGCCGAATTGGCAAGCCCGGCGAAGAGGACCGGTACCGATTGCTAGTGAAGCCGGGCATGCGGTTGCGCTTCGACGTCCTCGCCAGCGGAGCCGGTTCGCCGCTCGATGGCGTTCTGACGCTCCGAAAAGAGAACGGAGAACAGCTGGCTCAGAGCGATGATCGATCTAGCACCATCGACCCGGGAATGGATTTCCCCGTGCCCGATGGAATGTCGGCGCTGGTTGTCGCTTTGACCGATCTCCTGGGCCGCGGCGGGAACGAGTACATTTACCGGATTGCCATCACTCCGGCGGATCGTCCCGATTTCAGCCTGTCGATGGCCGAAGACCGGCAGCTCATTCCGCAAGGGGCTGCGGCCGTTCTTCGGATCCGTGCGGTTCGCGCGGGATACAAGGGACCTATCCGGCTGTCGCTGCCAGGCTTATCCAGGGGGGTCGTTGTCACCGGCAACGAGATCCCTGCTGGGGGAATAGAGACGCTCCTGTCGCTTCAGGCTTCGCATGGCGTGCCTTTGGCCCAGGGGATTACGCCGATCGTTGGCGAGGGGGCCGATTCCCAGAAGCCGATCCGCCGCCTGGCCATGCTGGCGGTGACCCCGGCCAGCGAATGGCAACCCTGGCTCCGCAGTGAATTGGCCGTCGCCGTCACAGAGCCCGGACCGGTGCAGATCGCCTGGGAGAGCAGTGCAGCTCCCTTGCCGCTCGGCGTCCGTGCCCCGGTTCGAGTCCACGTGACGCGCGGCAAAGGGGTTTCCGGGCCAATCCGATTATCCCTCCTCACTACGCAAACCGTGCCCCGGACGCCGGATGGCAAGCAGGAGGATGTGAAACGCGCGTTGCGGATCGATGGCACGCCGCTAGTTGCCGCGGATCAAACGCACGCGGAAGTGCCACTTCTTGTTCCGGCCGATCTGCCGCTGGGCACCTACGATGTGGCCATCCGTGCCGAATTGCTCCGCGCCAACGGGAAGAGTGTACTGGCGACCGCCGTCACACCCAGTCGGCGGCTGCATGCCCTCCGGCCGTTCGCTCTACAACTGGCAGGGCCGGGTATCCTTGAAGCAAAAGGCGAGTCGGGCCTGATTGGGAAGCTGAAGGGCAAGATCCTGCGAACAGCCGGTTTCACGGGCCCCGTTACAGTGACCTTGGCCGGGCTGCCCATGGGAATCAAAGCTCCCACGGCGGTGGTGCCAGAGGATCAGAATGTTTTTGAGTTGTCCCTGGCCTTCCCGGAGGATACCAAACTCAGCGCGATCCTCAACCTCAAGGTGTCGGCTTCGAGCCCCGCCGGGCCACAGCAGACGGTCAAGGCAGAGGAGATTCCCGTACGCCTCCAGCTTGGGCAGCGAGAGATGCCTTGACTTCGAGATGGAGAAACCACGGTTGCAAACGATTTGCCGGGGAATGGCGCCTTATACCGAGTCCAGCTGAATGTGTCCGTTTTTGTTTAGCGGCGGTTCGCAGAACCGCGTGGGCCTGCGAGCCGCCGCTAAACCGACACAGCCAACCGGATCCTGTATAAGGGAGCGGAAGCGGGAGGAACACCATGGCACGGGTTGCGTCTATCGATCGGGAGACGGCTGAAACCCAAATCCAGGTCCGCATCGATCTTGACGGCAGCGGCCGCGCTGATGTGAAGACCGGCGTGGGCTTTTTTGATCACATGCTGACGCTCTTGGCCAAACATAGCCTGATCGACTTGACGGTGGAGGCCAAAGGCGATCTGCACGTGGATGCGCACCATACGGTTGAAGACGTTGGGATCTGCATTGGTCAGGGGCTGGCTCGGGCCCTGGGAGATAAATCCGGGATCCGCCGCTACGGCAGCGCGACGGTCCCCATGGATGAAGCCTTGGTAACGGCGGCGGTTGACCTCAGCGGGCGGGCTTACTGCGTTTGGCAAGCGAACGTGCCGGTGGAACTGCTCGGCACGTTTGCTGCGCCTCTGGCGGAAGAGTTTTGGCGTGCGGTTTCTGCTCAAGGCGCTTTCAATCTCCACATCATGGCTCACTACGGCCGAAATACGCATCACCTTCTCGAAGCCATTTTCAAAGCCACCGCCCGGGCACTGAGGCAGGCAGTGGAGATCGACCCGCGCATGAGCGGGGTGCCATCCACGAAGGGTGTGCTGTGAGGCGGCCCGTGTGCGAGCATGGACTTTACGTCCACCGGCTGGTCGGTTAGGCTGAAGTGAGATTGCCGCAGACTGGCTTTATCCAAGCCGAACCGCACTTGCCGGAGACACCAATCATGGGTACAGAAGGGGTCGATCGCCAGCAGCAACGGGCACAAGAATTCATACGGCTCCTGCCGTTAACGTTGGCCGTGGCCGGGTTGCCGGCGGCCGAGACGGGTCGCCACCTCAATGAAGGTCAGATGGAGGCCCGCGCCACCAGCATCCGCACGGCGTACAAGATCGCCCGCCAGATCATTCTGGATATTGCGCAGTAGAGCGCGAATCAGGAGTGGCTGGTGCCACGTACCGCGGTGGCGTATGCCGTCGCATACGCACGGCAGTGGGAGATCGACAGCAGGATATCGGAGATGCGCAGCTGCTGAGCGATGTCCTTGGCAGCCCCGCACAATAGCACCTGCGGTCGGCCGTTGGAGTCATTGCGGATTTCCATTTCGGTCCAGCATAGCCCCCGGCGCCAGCCGGTCCCCAGGCATTTCAGGATGGCTTCCTTGGCCGCCCAGCGCCCGGCAAAATGCTCCATAGCCCGCTTCCGCTCTTGGCAATAGCGGATTTCGCGTTCCGTGTACACGCGGGTCAAAAAGAGCTCGCCATGCTGTTCGATCATCCGGCCAATCCGATGGCACTCCACGATGTCCGTGCCGATGCCAACGATTTCCATGGGAGACGCGCCTCACCGTGTGGACCAGTTGCTCTTGCTGATCTTAGCAAAGTGGGCCAAGCGCTGTAAAATCCGAAAGTGAAACCCGCCGCACTTCCTTTCCGCCGAACGTAGCGTGATTACCGTGGCGGCCTCGACATGGAGTTCCCAAGGGAGCTCGAAAGGAGTTGTGTTCATGCCGCAAGACGCCGACCATGATTTACTCGCCGATTTGACCGCGGCCCAGCGTGAGGCGGTTGTTTACATCGACGGACCGCTGCTCATTCTGGCTGGGGCGGGCAGCGGAAAGACCCGTGTCATTACTCGCCGTGTCGGTTATCTGCTCCACCAGGGGATCAAACCGTACCACATCCTGGCCATCACCTTCACGAACAAGGCGGCCGCAGAGATGCGGCAGCGGATCGAGGCGCTGGTTCCCGAGAGCCGGGTCTGGATCAGCACGTTTCATAGCTTGGGCGCACGCCTGTTACGGCTTTACTCCGATCGCCTCGGACTGGAGCGCAACTTTACCATCTATGATCAGCAAGACCGCAACCGCCTGGTGAAGGCGGCCCTGGAAGCCGCCAACATCGACAACATCCGCTTTACTCCGGAGCGGGTTGAAGCTGCCATCAGCAAGGCGAAGAACCAGCTCCTCACGGCGGACCGGTATGCCGAACGGGCCGGAGACTTTTTCAGCCAGACCGTGGCCCGCGTGTACCCGATTTACGAAAAGAAGCTCCGCGACGCCAATGCCCTGGATTTCGACGACCTTCTTCTCATTCCGGCGCTGGCGCTCAAGCAAGATCCGGAGCTGCGTGCCGAGCTCGATGCCCGGTTTCGCTACGTGCTCATCGATGAATATCAGGACACCAACTCCGCTCAGTATGCGATTGCCCGTGGATTGTCGGTGGACTATCCGAACCTGTGCGTGGTCGGAGACCCTGACCAATCGATCTACGGTTGGCGCGGCGCCAATATCCGCAACATCCTCGATTTCGAGCGTGATTTCCCCAAAGCCCGGGTCATTACCCTCGACCGCAATTACCGCAGCACCAAATCCATCCTGCGAGCGGCCAGCCATCTGATCGCCAACAATCGCCAACGGAAGCCAAAGGATCTCGTAACGGAAAACCCGGCCGGCCAACCGGTTGCCGTGCTCACCTTCGAGACCGGTCTCGATGAGGCCGATGCCATCGCCCGCCGGATCCGTCACAGCGTGCAAACCCAAGGACGCAGCTATCGGGATTTCGCGGTGTTCCTTCGTATCAACGCGCTGTCACGTGGATTGGAGGCGGCTTTCCTCAAGAATCGAGTGCCATATCAGATCGTGAAGGGATTGGCCTTCTTCGAACGCAAAGAAAACCGCGATGTGCTGGCTTACTTACGGCTACTGCTCAATCCGCGCGACGACCTCTCGTTTTTGCGGGCGGTCAACGAGCCGGCACGCGGGGTTGGTAAAGTTTCGTTGGAGCATTTGCGGGCGTATGCGGAGCCTCGCGCCATCAGTCTGCTGGAAGCATCGGGCGAGGTTGGCCATATTCCCGCCCTCAAGGGGAAAGCGGCCGCGGGACTGCGGAGCTTTGCCCTGCTCATTCACGAGCTGACCCAGCTGGTGGATATGCCGCCCGATGAAGTCATCCGCCAGGTGCTCGACCGTAGTGGCTACCGCCAGATGCTCCAGATCGGCAACGATCCGGAAGATCAGGAACGATTGGCCAATATTGAAGAACTCATCACCGCGGCCAAGCAGTTCGCCGCGGAGGACAGCGATCGGACACTGAGCGACTGGCTGGAGAATATCACGCTCGCCAGTGATGTGGATAGCTGGGATGAGCGTCAGGATTGCGTGTCGATCATGACCTTGCACTCGGCGAAGGGACTCGAGTTCCCGGTTGTGTACATGGCCGCGGTGGAGCAGGGGCTGTTGCCGCACGAACGCAGCCTGGCCAAGGACGAAGATGTGGAGGAAGAACGCCGGCTGGCCTTTGTCGGGATCACGCGGGCCAAGCAGGAGCTTTACCTCTGCCATGCCCGCCTGCGCGAGTTTCGGGGGCAAACGCTGTACGCGGTTCCTAGCATGTTCCTCGACGAGCTTGGGAGTGATGGGATTGAACCGATTGACCTGTCTGCCAGTGCGGCCGGCCGAGCGCGGGCCATCGATGCCTGGCGCGGCGGCAGCGAGGCCGCGGAGCAAGGTTGGGCCGACGCGGGGGTTTCGTCTCGGTCGCGGCAGACCTCGCCGCGGACGCAGGCCACGCCTCCCGACGAGCATTCCCAGTATTTTGCCGAAGGGATGCTCGTGCACCATGATCAATATGGCACCGGCCGCGTCACGCATGTGATGGGTCACGGCTCGCAGCGCAAGATCAAGGTCCGGTTTCGTTCAGCCGGCGAGCGCACGTTTCTGGCGGCCAAGGCCAAGCTGACGATTGTCAACAAAAAGTGAATCCCTACGATGGACCAGGATGACACGGGCAAGCCAGCCCTTGGACGCCCTCACAACATCCCCGGATTCAACGACGAGCGACCCGCATGTTTACCCTCAGTGCCTTTGCCGATGAAATCAGCCCCGATCCGCAAGAGCAGATCGATGTGCTGAAAACCTGTGGAGTGCGCCACATCGAATTGCGCTCGATCCACAAGACAAACGTCCTCGACCTCACCGACCTTCAGGTAAAGGAGCTGAAGTCGCTCCTGGATCGGCACGGCTTCTGTTTGAGCGCCATCGGCTCACCGATCGGCAAGATCAAAATCAATGAGCCATTCGAGCCCCACTTGAAACGGTTCCAGCGTGCCATCGAGTTGTGCAAACTTTTCGCCACGCCGAACATCCGCATCTTTTCGTATTACCTGCCGGACGGCGACGACTGGGCCCGGTGGCGACCGACGGTTCTGGACCGGATGTGGGCCAAGCTCGAATTGGCCGAGAAAGCGGGAGTGCGGCTGGTGCACGAGAACGAACACCGCATTTATGGCGACGATCCCCAGCGGGTTCGCGATCTGATGGAAACCGTGTGTGGCCGGGTGGATGGCCGCTATTTTGGTGCGGCGTACGATCCTGCCAATTATGTTTTCTGCGGCTACGATCCGTGGCAGGGCTGGCAACTGACCAAGCCGTGGACCGTCCACTTCCACATCAAGGATTGGGTCCATGGTGAACCGCATGGGCGAGTGGCTGGCGAAGGGCAGGGGCGAATTCCCGACGTCATGGCCGAGGCTGTGGCCATGAACTACGATGGCTTTGCCACACTCGAACCCCATCTGCTGGGCGGCGGACCGACCGGCGGCGTGACGGGGCCGGAACTGTTCCCGAAGGCGGTGATGGCCTTCAAGAAAGTGCTGGAGCAAGTGGGAGCGCAGGTCCGGTGAGTGCGGCTTGGCCATCGGTGCACGTCCGCGTGAACGATGCTGCCACCGGGCAGCCGACGCCCGTGCGGATTCGCTTTACCAACCCCGCCGGTGAGTACTTTGCCCCGCTGGGACGTCTCGAAAAGTTTGCCACGGGTCCGAACGAAGATGTGGGCGGCAACCTGCTGCTAGGCTCCCGCCGCTATGCCTACATCGACGGGACTTGCGAAATCCGATTACCGCCCGGCCCGATCCTCGTGGAAATTCACAAGGGCCCAGAATATCAGCCCCGCGTTCTCCAGGCGACGCTCAAGCCCGGGCAGCTGGCCTTGCGAACCACCATCGAACGCTGGGTCAACCTGCGCCAGCACGGCTGGTATTCGGGCGATCTGCGTTCCCATTTCCTCACGCCGCATGCGGCGCTGCTGGAGGCCGCGGCCGAAGACCTGGCCGTGGTCAATCTCCTGATCATTTCGGATGCACCGGGGGCGGCGGTCCGATCGGAGGACGGGGAATCGTTTCCGGTGATTGCCAACATTCTTGCCTTCAGTGGCCAGCGTCCGGCTTTGGAAATGCCGGGGCACATGGTCGTGGTGAATACGTACAATCACCACGTGCCGCTGGGGAACCTCGCCCTCCTCAATTGCCACCGGATCATCTACCCCCTGTATGCCGACAGGATCCTAGGATCCCCCGATTGGACGCTGGCCGATTGGTGCGATCAGTGCCATCGCAAGGGGGGATTGGTTGTCGGTACGGAGGACCTGGCACGGGATAGAATTCGTGCGGAAGCCGGCTGTGGTGAGATGCTGGCCGAAGTGATCCTGGGAAAGATCGATGCCGTCGAACTGCCGGTCCTCCGGTCGCTGAGGGAATTCGCTCAGGCCGATTGGTATTCCTTGCTCAACATTGGCTGCCGGCTGCCGCTCGTTGGCTCAAGCGCCAAGTCGAGCAACGCTCAGGTTCTGGGCAGTTGGCGAAGTTACGTCCGGCTCCGGCCCGACCAAGGATTCACGTATCGGGACTGGATCGAAGCGATTCGCGCCGGACGGACCTTCCTCACGAACGGGCCAATGTTGTCCTTGAGCGTGAACGGCCAAGATCCGGGAGCCATCCTTGACTTGCCGTCTCTCGATCAACCGGTTCAGATCATGGCTGAAGTGCAAAGTTGGGTGCCCGTGGATACGCTGGAATTGATTCTCAACGGCGAAGTCTACCGCCAGGTGCCCGTATCGGGTTCTCCTGCCACCGCCAGGTTGGAGCTGGACACCAAGCTCCCCGCTGCCGGTTGGTTGGCGTTGCGCTGTAGCGGACCGTGTGTCGATCCGGAAAACAAGTTGTCCGTCTGCTTTGGGGCTCACACATCGCCGATTTACGTGCAAGTAGGAGGTCGCCCACCTCCACCAGGCGCCAGAAGTTTGGCGGATATCCTGGATCTCCTGGACCAGATGCTGGCTCGGGTCGGCGGGGAGAAACAGGCGCGGGAAGGCGGCATGCGCCACCTTGTTGAGATTTTGGAGCGTGCGCGGCGGCTACTGGCCGAGCGCAGGCAAGCTTGATCGGTGTGCCGTGGGCACTCTTCTAAACGAACTACTGTAGTGTGTCTGTTTTGGATCAGCCGCGGTTCTTCGAACGACGTCTCTGCTACGAACCCGTCGGGCAGACCTTTGCCAAGTTTTGCCAACGCAAACTTCTCCGTCGGTTGCTTGCCAGAACTGCCGCACGCCAGCTACAATCGACATCAGCTGAGCGAACCAGATTCTGCAAATTCATTTTCCAAATGCGGGTTTTGCCATCAACAATCTGGAAGAGAGCTAACGCAAGCCCAATATCTACAAGCCGCCTTGACGGTCGCCGCCGAGGGAGGCAAGGCTGACATTGCCAGGCCCATGAAAGGAATGGGCTCGGGCATACGAGATTGCTTTGCCGTATCAGGGGGATGCCTTTCGGCTGATCTATGCCGTGCAGCTCGCCGGGGCCATCTGGGTCGTCCATGCGTTTCAGAAGAAATCGACGCGGGGCATCAAGACGCGGAACCACGAGATTGATCTCATCAAGGAGCGGCTGAAACGATTGAAGGAGATGTTGCGATGAAAGGGGAGCGGCTGGAGGTAGTCCACGGTAGCGGGAATGTATTTCGTGACTTGGGACACGAGAAGGCGGATATCGACCAATGCAAGGCGATCCTTGCCGCCGAAATCATCAAGACGCTCGACCGTGAGGGGCTTAGCGTGCGTGCAGCGCAAGCCCGCACGGGGATTGCAGCGGCCGATTTCTCGCGCATCCGCAATGCCGATTTAGGCCGGTTCACGGTTGATCGCCTGATGTCGATCATCAACCGGCTGGGGTCACGGGTCGAAGTGAAGCTCAAAGTGCGGCGAGGCGAAACTGGCGAGCACGCCGCGTTGTTTTAGGGAGCAGCAAAAGTGCTCGCCTGGTTGACGGCCGGTTTGGTGGTGGGCATGGCCCGAGCCAAAAAAAACCGACTGAGGCCTTGCGGCGTGTCAGCCGGGCAAAAAGCCCCTGATCGATACCCCTGGTGCAGAACCGCGTGTCATGTAGAATAGCAGCGGATTTGGCAGGCAAGTTAGCAGGATGCCGCCTGACTGCCGTCCCGAGAATTAGCAGAACCGAAATCACGCGGTGGTCAACAGAAATATGACGACGCAAGTAATTAAATAACAAAGACTTAATCATTTCGGAGAGGTGACCGAGCGGCCGAAGGTGCGGCACTGGAAATGCCGTGTGGGGGTCAAACCTCACCGCGGGTTCGAATCCCGCCCTCTCCGCTACCAGTCAAGGACTTACGGCAATTCGAGAGAACCTTCATGTGCGTCGCTTTCCAGTGGATGTTACGTAAACTGTTACGTCAGGCTTTGAGGATCGCTTCCTCCAGCACGTCGTCCACGTCGGTGTAGTAGGTCAGGGTCGTTTTGATGTCCGCGTGCCGCATGAGCCGCTGCAAGACCGGGGCTGGCACCGCGGCCGCGTAGCGACTGCCGAACGACCGGCGGAGGTCATGCAAAGAGATCCGCAAGCCCGCGATCTTTGCAATCTTGCCAAACTTGCGCGACACTTCCCTGGGGATATGGTGAAACGGGAAGAGATGGCCATGCTTCAGGCCGGGTAATTGTTGGAGGATCTCCGCCAACTGGGGATGGAGCGGCAACCACTGGTCTTCATCGCTCTTGTTGTAGGCGGCCGGAATCCGAATGCGTGCCGCACCGAAATCGATGTGCGGCGTCTCGGGCTTGTCCCAGGTAAGGTCCAGCATCTCGTTGCGTCGCATGCCGGTGTACCAGGCGGTGGCGATGAAGGCTGCCCAATGCCGATCAGGTGCTTTCATGAGTAACCGCTCGAACTCCTCGGCTACGATCTTGCGGATGGTCTTCTTCCTCGGGACTTTGGGCATGACGACTTTGGGCGCGGCGGTAATCAGCTTCTGATCGGCGGCCCAGCGCAGCGCGGCTCGGAGATAGGCTAGGTGCCCTTGGACCGTCGCGGGTTTGTAGCCCTTTGCGCGTAGCGCGAGCGCATACTTGCTCAGGGTCCGCTCCGTAATCTGGCCGAGCGTCTTGGGACAGGCCAATTCTTCGAAGGCATCGAAGACGTAGCCAGCTTTGGCCGCCGTGGCTCGGCGCCTTCCCGTGAGTTTTTCGTCTTCGTAGAGTTCCCGGAATCTGTCCCATGCCATCTTGCTCGGTTCCTGAGCTAATCCGTGGTTCAGCTCGTACTCCAGGTCGGCGCGGGCCTTCTCAGCCTCTTTCTCGTCCTGCGTATGAGCGCTCCGGCTCTTCCGCTTCCCGGTATCGGGGTCGATCCACTGGAGCACCAAGGACGCGCGGTCCTTGAAGCGCTGCACCCAGACGGTCATACGTTTGTCAAGCATACACACCTCCGTACAATGCCACGGGATTAGAAGAACGGCCGGCCGATCCGTGGCGATTGGCCGGCCGTTGCGTATCTTGGTGGTTCCTTGTTCGCCTGCGAGGATGAAACGGCACCGGGGACATCTTCAGTGCCGCACTTGTCGGAGAGTGTCCAGTGCGGGACTTTGGGCAGACGATAGCAGACGAGGAGAGGTTGGTGAGGACAGGCCATGGCAGACCCTTTCTAGACCGGCTGGCCGGCGGGCCCGGGTCTAGTCGGGATCCGCCAGCACAGCCAAAGGATTGCGATATCGTCACATGAATTAGAGCATTTTTCCAGCTAAGAAGCGGCCGGCCGGTTCAAGGACCGTCGATTTCGTGTCCGCTATGCGCTCTCCCTAACTGCCATTCTGGCCCCTATTCTGTGATAACCCAGCCCTCTACAGTCCCCGATGCAATTGTGAGCCTCTTGGGCTTGGAGCAAAGGATGCGTACCACATTTGGATCCCGAGGATTTCGCAGCATCTCAATACCAACTATTTCCAGCTCTTCCTGTTCACCGGGTCGGGACAAAAATACCTTTTTTCCGATCGCAAGCGAACCTTGTACGACGCGAACATCCAAACCGATTCGGTCTTTGAAGACCGATGTGCCGAAGAGTTCGCCAACGTCAGTCACTTCGACAACCAAGGCAACGAGTTTATCGGAGATCGTTCCTGTCATAACATGCTCCTTGTTCATTGCGGTAGCCCTATTGTCTGCAATTCGCCCCGAATCCTCCGAAGATTGTCGATCACTTGGCGCACTTCATCTCGTGGAAGCTGTAGAGTGTTTCGATTTCGGATTAAGGTTTCTGCTGCTTCAGCTTCGAAGCGCAGTACCCCACCGCTACCTGCTTCGATGGTCGCGCCTCTGCTGAATTGGCCTGCATGGATCAATTCCTCAAACACTGCCGTGCGCGTAGGATTAGCGGGAAGGAGAATTGTTTTATCGTTGAGCGTTAACCCGCCTGCCCCTCGAAGCTGCAAATATGCTTCTGCCTCGACGCTTTGATCTACAACGCCGCCAGCCGCTCGGAACTCAGCAGTGATGGCATCTACTTCTGCTTGAGTCAGCGCTCGACCGACGTATCCGCCCGAAAATGCTCCGGTTGGCACGGAGGGTGGAGCAAAGAGTTCGAGCCCGCCTAGCCTTGTAATAGTCCCTTCTGCGGCAAAAACATTCAGGGAAAGGAAGGCTACATCCCCTACAATCCCCGGTAGCTTCTGTGCTAGAGCTCGCTCCCGCGCTTCCGGTCCAGCAAAGGGGTTCAAGAGCGGGTCGTAGATCCCTTGGTTCTGCAACCGCGTCATGATCCGGGCCGTCTCGTCTGGCGTGCTTCCCTGAAGACGCGGGAATGTTGACGGCATGAGCAGACTGCCCAGCGCGTTGACCACGTAGCTGCCAACTTCATCTTGCTGCAAGTGGAGCCTCTGGGCTCGGATCAGATTCCGTTCGTATTGCTTTTGCGCCCGCTCCGCCTGCGATAGCGCCAGCAGTTCGTCTTCCCTTTGCAGCTGTTGGAGAACGCGGTTGACTCCTTCCGTGCCATAAGGATCCACTGTATCGGTCGGTGCTTCGCCTTCATCACCGTACAGGTTATTGTCTCCGGCCGCATACCCGGCCGGATCCTGCTCCATCCACCGTCCCAGGGTCGGCGACAGGTCGCGGTTGCGGAAGTTGTACAGGCCGCTGGTTGGGTCGAAACGGCCGCCTTGGTGGAGGTAGACCCAGCTGAACAGGCTGCTCGTGCGGTTGTTCCAACTCGGGTCGTAAATGCTCGGCTTGCCGTACGGATCGTAGGCATAGCGCTCCATCACTTGCCAGACGTTGACGTTGAAGCCGACAACCGCCGTGACGTTCCAATTGGCGTCCTGTTGCGCGTAGAGCCGCTGCCCGCCGCTGTCGCGCTCCACCAGGGCATCGACGTACATCGGACTCCAGACGTACTGCGCCGTCATGGCGCTGTTGACCTGCTCCTCCAAGACCTGCCACTGGTTGGAGTAGTATAGGTTGGTGGGCGTACCACCGTTGACGGTCGTCGTGATGCGCCGACCCATGGCATCGACCGAGTAGATGGCCGTATTGCTGTTAGCGACCACCTTCACCAGCCGATTCCAGACGTCGTAAACGGAATGCCCCGGATTTCTTGCCTTGTCAGACGTGTGGCGTTCAGCCCATAATTGCCGTGACGGCCCTTTTGCAGCTCGCCGAGTGGGTTGAGAAGGGCCGCACCGCGCTGCAAGGAGGTTC
>DATGIQ010000278.1:0-12827 GCA_035295665.1 Gemmataceae bacterium
AGGACTTCCGCATCCAGGCGGTTCCCTCCTTGGGGATGCAGAAACAGGCTCTGGTAATAGGTGCCGATCTGGGCATTGGTAAACGAACTCAGATTCGCGGCACCGCCCGCGCCCCCGTAGAGGTTGGGCAAGGTGGTGGCCAGCCACTGGCCCAAGGTTTGGTTAGTGCTCGTCACGCCGAATTGGCGGATCAGTTCTTGGCCTTGGAGCCCTTCCCAGAAGCCGATCGGCTTGACCATTCCTGCGGGCACGAATTGACCGAGATTGGCCACCGTGGTCTGGATTTGCACTGGCGCCGTGAGTCCTCCGTGGGAGATCGTGGCGGTGATCGTGTACGTGGTGGTCTGGGCATAGGTATGGGTGCCATTGACCGTGAACACGCCGCTGCTGAAGGTGATACTGCCTGTCGAAGTCGCCGTGTTATCGCCCCAATTGATGGTAGCCGAGTAGTGCGTGCCATCATTGGGCTCCGCTCCACCCGGATCGGTAAAAGTCGCGACCGGCCCGCTAAAGGGTGCACCCGCCGTGGGGCTGACAGTGGCAGGCGTGGCTGTCACCGCCAGGTCCAGCACGCTGATCGTAAAGGTTACGGAACCCGTGGCATTGTCGCCCGTATCGGTAACCATCACGGTCACCGTGTACGTGCCTTCTTCGCTGTACGTGTGGGAGGGGGTTGCAAGCGAGCCCGGCGCCGATGGGGCTGGCAGCGTGGTACTCGTACCATCGCCCCAGTTGACCGTTGCCGTCCACGGGCCGGGGCCCATATCGCTGAAGCTTCCCACGGCGAAGGTGTGCGCGACCCCCTCGTTTACCGTCTGGCCCGATCCAGGCTCCACCATCGGCGGGCCGCCGACGCCGATTGCGGAGATTTGGACATCATCGTAATAGGAAGTGCTCGTGTAGTAGCCATTACCGCCGAGCTCGAGGGCGCCGTTGTTGTTCGTGCCGAGGTTACCGGTGCCGCTCATTTCGACGTTGCCGTTGATGCTGACGACCCAGGGGGCGTTGCCACCCGTGCCGATCACGGCACTGATCGTGTAGATCCAGTTGGGCTGTAGCACCGTGCTGCCGGTAGCCAGCAGTCTGCCGTAGCTGTCATAGAAACCCAGCTGACCGGAGCTGTTCAAATGCAAGGCGGCCTTGTAGCCGCTGGCCGTACCGTTGAAGTTCACGACGGCGTTGTCGCCTGAGTTCGAGGTGTACCCGAATTCGAAGCTGTACGAGGCGGTGGGCAGATTATAGTAGGTCGTGCCGTTTCCGCGGATCTCCGCGTTGGCCACGCTATTGCTGCGCTGGAGCTGGAGGGAGTACTTGCCATCCAGCACCGGGCTGCTCACGATCGCGGCGTTGGTTTGCGTGGCCACCTGACTGAAATCACCGGTTTCGAAATTGACAGCGTTTACCGGGAGAGGAGGATCGTAGACGAGGCATCCGGTAACGAGACCCAGAGAAGCGCCGCTGTTGCTACCCGTGCTGACCCGCTGCTGCGCTGGATCGCCCTGTGAATCTGCTTTTGGCCAATCGCTCGGTAGCTCCGGAAACGCCGTAAGCGAGGGCGAGATCGGACTAATGGGATTCAAACAATCCACGAAGATCGTGTTGGAGGTGATCCCTGTCATGTCTGGACCACTAAAGGGCCCCATGCCCACGGCGATGCCGTCTGTCCCAACTAGGTTGCCCGCGGGCAACGTGTTGTTGCTATTGATGACAAGGGTTTGAAGTGGTTCCGAGGGGGGGACCAACACGACCGCGCCGGTATCCCCGCCGATACCTTCTGTGCAGGCGAATACCTTGCCGTTATCGGAATCCACCGCGATCGCATCAGGCTGAGCCTGCTCGGGGTTTGCGTCCATCCCATTCGCTGCTGGGAATGCATGTCCGAATTTCATCAACATGGGGTTGACGGAACCGGGGGTTAGATCCTCCCAGACTTGCCCCTTCGTACCCGTGTTAATGACATTGCCCCCTTGATCCAGCACATAAAGAACATCGTTGGAACTGTCGAACGCGATCCCGGAGAGCACGCTGATCGTATTCTGCTGGTTAGTGCTCAGGTAGAACTGAGACGATCCGTTGAGGCTAACTTGCACCAGGGAATGCGTGAAGAACGAGGAGTCCCCCGCGTTGATCACATCCAAGGACTGATTGAAATTATTAAAGGCAACGCCGACCGGCCCGTCCAGGTCGTTGCCCCAGGCGAGAAGGCTCGCGCTGCCGTTCCTGGGGTCTACATGGATGATCGCACCCGCGCCGAGGGCGGTTTCGTCCGCAACGTAAATATTCTGTTGTTGGTCCTCAGCTAGACCTTGGGGTAAAGAGAAAAGTCCCGGCTCTCGGGTCAGCGTCGCGGTGTCCAGATTACCACTGGCGAGCGAGTAGGTCACGATGCCGGTGGGAAACGTCGACGTATCACGCTTTTGAGCGGCCAGGGAGAGCGCCTGTGCCTCACTGAATGTCAGATGGGGAGAGGGACTGGTCGCGATATAAAGGGTGCTGCCATTGCAGTACATCCCCTTGGCCGCGCTGAGAACCTGCGCCGGCATCGGCAGGACACTCGGAGTATAGGTGACGCCGTTCTGGCCGTTGGGGCTGGGCTGGAGCTGCCAGACCTGGGCAGGGGCGGTTGCGGTCTCCGCTGTATCCACGTAGATCGTACCCGGAACCGTACCGGTCGGTGGATTGACGGCGATACCAGCCACGCCACTGCCCAGATTCGCAATTGGTCCCGTGGGCCCTGGAATGGAGTGGACACTGCCATTTACGGACCCACTTGAGCCAGTCAAGGTGACACTGACAACCGTGCCTCCACTTGCCGCCTCGACGACATCGAGATTCCCCGTGTAGGGGTCGTAGGCCATATCAACGGGCGAGGTCAGGGCTGCAGTAACAACGTACGGGCCACCGAGCGTGCTGTTAGCGCTCCCCGGTGTTGGCAACGTGAAGTCGAGGACTTCCCCGGTCCCGCCGGCGCCTCCATCGAGCACGAAGAGGTCGGTCGGGGCCCCGTTGTTGTCTTGGAACTGCGGGCTGACCGCCATGCCGATCGGATCGACCAGGGCGTCCTGGGAGGGTTGATTGGGCAGGGGGAAGGGGTCGGCGACGGGATCGGGGTAAACGACAACCTGTTGGTTCAGGCCTCCTGCCATCGTGATGGGATCGGACTCTCCGTGGTACTTCTGGGAAGGATTGGAAGGATCGACCATCACAATGTTCGGATTGCGATCGCTGGGATTGGCGGATTCGTTAACTGTAATTTGAATGGGGGTCCCGTTGAGGAGTTTTGTCTCGGTGCTTTGGATTATGCCGCCCGTCGAATTGGGGAAGTTATCGCTGCCTGAAGAGGCAACGAAAAGCATGCCTTTGGACTGGGTGTTTCCGCCGACATAGGTGGGGATCAACACCATGGCAGCGGGTGCGGTGAGGGTCGGGACAGCATTTTCCGTATCCCGCGTGCGGTCCGGCTGTACGCTATAAGTCGCCATGGTGGCGACGGCCGTCTCGTTGTCCGGGACCGTTGGCGTGGGCGGGCTGACCTGGAGGATGGCACCCTCACCTCTCCCGAAGGCGGTGTGGTCCGCGACATAAAACCCTTGATCGGAAGGAGTGTTCGGAAGCGTGTCGGGGACGATGTACTCCGGCATCGCCATGAAGCCGGTGCGGTCCCCCGCAATGGCCGATTCGTTCCCGCTCGGGGGGGAGCCGAAGTTCGTGTGGTCGACGGCAATCAGACCCGTTGCGGTGGTCGGACTCGGAAAGCCGTTGAGAGCGTTCGCAGAGCTTGCCACAAGAACGTCACCCGGTTGAATACCGGTGGTCGGGGCGAGCCGATCCTCCAGGCGTTCCAGGTAGGGGCGGCATTGCCGGCGCGTGTGGAAATTGCTTCTGCGGCGTGCGTTGCTGCTTGTGGGGGTCATGGACGGGTCCTTTCCTGGTTCGGGTCTGCAATAGACAGCAGAGGAATGACTACATCCCTTCGCGGGAATGCGCGGGGGCGATAAGTCTCTGGCAGGGGAAGAACGCACCAACCTTCGCGGACGGGGCGAAGTGGAGCATGGGATGTGCCATCAAGGCGCGCCGGAGATGTTCCGGTTTGCGTGTGAGGGGGATGCGACGCCGTTCCGTGGAGCGTGCACACAGAAGGAATAGCATAAACACTGGAACGGAGCAAACCGCGCCCCTGCGGTAATCCGGTCCTTCTCTTGACGTCCGCTTCCAAGCGGACGATACTGGTAATTCGTGTGCCCGAATGCACCGATTCACCGGAGGGCGTCCACGATGAAACGGCAGCTTTTCAGCATCGCCGTGCTGAGCCTGGTCTTGAACCCGTGCCTGCGTGCGCAGGCAGATTACGTGTACAGCCCGTTCGACCCGCCCGGAGCGGGCGGTTCCGCAGCCAGTGGCATCAATAACTCCGACCAAATCGTGGGTATGTCTTCGGGTGCCACGGGGGACCATGGCTTCCTACGGAGCGCGGGCAGCTACACCACGGTCGAACCGTCCGGCGCACAGTCGTCCTATGCCGTGGGGATCAACAACTCCGGCCAGGTTGTGGGATCGTACACGAGTAGTGACGGTAGAACCACGCAGGGCTTCCTGCTGGGCGGGGGCAGCTACACGATGCTCAGCGTGCCCGGCTCCACCAGGACCGGAGCCTTTGGGATCAATTTCTTCGCTGAGATCGTCGGGTCCTATGATGTGGGCGACAAAACCTACGGCTTCCTGCTGAGCGGGGGCCGTTACACGATGCTCAACGTGCCCGGCTCGACCGCGACCATTGCCAATGGCATTAACAATGCGGGTCAAATTGTGGGACAGTACGTGGTCAGCGGCAGGGACATCGGCTTCCTGCTGAGCGGGGGCAGCTACACGATGCTCAGCGTGCCTGGCTCGATCCTGACCGCTGCCAATGGCATTAATAATGCGGGCCAAATTGTGGGAGACTACGAGGATGCTGCTGGGAAGATGCACGGCTTCCTGTTCAGCGATGGCACGTACACCACGCTCAACGTCCCCGGTGCAGGAATGACACAGGCCCTTGGCATCAACGACGCGGGCCTGATCGTGGGTGATTATGAAATGAATGGACCTTTCTTTAATGAACACTCCTTCCTGGCCACTCCCACTCCGGAGCCCGCCACCGTGGTGCTCATGGGGATCGGCCTACTCGGGATCACCGCCTACGGGTGGTGGAAGCGGCGAGCCCTCAGCAGCGTATCCGAGTGAACGGATCCCGGCCATTGCGGCAAGGAAACACTCCACCGCGTCGGCCCATTCTACTGGTTGGTTATCGTCCTCTTGCGTTTTGCTTGCCAGATGCCGGCAGTCAGAAATACACTCAAAAGGGTTGCAATGGTCTCTCGAAGCTCTTTCGAGAATCCATCGTCTGTCGTAAACTGCCCCGCCGGCCCGCCGTGGCCGCGAGGGACTCACGCCTCTCCCCTTGGCTGGCGTTGCTTTCCTAACCTGGGTCATGATCGGCCGTCTGGTTAAACACGGCGCCGTACGCTTGCCGCATCCGCTGGGCTCGAAGCAGCGAATCGAGTTTCGGCAAGAGCTGGCTCTGCCGCAGACTGGCTTGCCGTTCGGCCCGACCGAGTCGCTCCTGCAACTGGCCAATCAGGGTTATCAAGCGGGTGCGGTAACCTTCCAGCTCCGGGCTGGGCTCTCCTGTGGATTGCAACCAGCGCTGTTTGGGTTCGGCGATGCGCTGCTCAATCTGGACGATGGCGTTGAGATCCGTCAAGATGCTTCGAAGATGTGGCTGGGCGTCCTGGCCCTGCTCGACCACGCCCGGCAGTCCCTCGGCAATTTGCAGAGCCCGTTCATAGTGCTCGATCTCGTCCTGAAGAGCGGCTCGGAGAGTCGCGGTATCGCCGCTTGGGCTCATGGCAGGCTCTCCAGCTCCTGAAGCCGTTGCTGCGGCGCGCGGAGTTGTTGCTCCAGGTCGCGTTGCCAGCGCAGCGTGGTTAGCTGCCACTGGGCACATTCCGCCAGGACTTCATCCCCCTTGGAGCCAGCCACTTCACGGTAGATGGCGGCCGCCTCATCGAGCCTTCCCAGGTGCTTGAGGCAAGTGGCCGTTAGGTACTCGACCGGTCGCCGTTCCTCCGGCTTCAGGCCGCTCAGGTTGACTTGACGAAACGCCTTCAGAGCACCGGCGAAGTCATGGGCCCGGAACAAGGTGCGGCCCAGGGCCAAGGGATCGATGGGGGAAGTGCCCGATTCGCTGTCCGAGAGACTTTTCCCTGCTGGCGAGAATGGCCTCGTCGGCTCGATGGATGGAGGCGTGACGGAAATAGGCGGACCGGTACGCCCTTTATCAGGAACCGGGTGGACGGCCAGGCGGCCGAGAAGCTGGCCCAGGCGCAATCGCAGCTGTGCGATTTTCTCGGGGCTCGGCTCATTTTCTTCCAAGGTTTGCACAGCCGAGGTGCGCTCCGATTTCAAACCCTCGCGCTCGCTTTTGAGCCGGTTCAACCGGCGTTGCACTTCCAACGGATCAATTTTCGGCACGAACGGTTTCTGGATAGGACTGGGTCTAGGTTCCGTAGGCGGAGATGGAGAAACTTGCACCGGCGGTGCAGGAACGACTGCCGGCCGGGGCAATTCTTCCGCCGGGGGAGCCTGGTCGCCGGATCGTACCACCACCGCCCGCGGCTGGGCTGGTCCCGGCGGGAGCGGCTGCGGGTTCTGCGCCGACAGTTCCTGTGCGCAAGCGGCGAACAGCACCAGAAAGAGCACCCAGCCAATGACTGATTTCGTCATGGTCAAGACGGCCTTTCTCCGCGGAAACAGCGGGCTGCCTGCTCGATATCGCCAGCCTGTTCAAATGCTTGGCCCATGAGCTGCAACAAGGCAGGCATCTTTTCCGGCGGCTGCACGGGCAGCAGCTGTCGGCACCACAACAACGCTTCCTTCGACCGATTCTCCACGAGAGCAATCTGCGCCAAGCGAAACTTGGCGGGCGCGGCCCAGCGGCTCCCATCAAGGATGGCCAGCGAAAGCAACAACCGCTTGGCATCCTCTACTTTCCCCAACGTGCGATACGCTTCGGCCAGGGAGTAGGACATTTCCTCGGCCACCGGCCCGCGCGCTCTCCGGAGTGTCGGTTCGTAAACGACGATCATCTGATCCATCATGCCAAGCTCCCGATAGGCTTGGCCGACGAGCAAGACCCCCAAGGACCCGAGATACGATTCTTCCCCCATGTTGAGCATGGCAGCGAGAAGGTCGGTTGCATGGCGCGTCTGGCGGCGGTCGGACGCCGCCTGGAAGCGGCTGAACGCATCGAGGAATGCAGCCAGCCGGTGATTCGGCGGCTGGTTGACTTCGGCGCGATAGGTCAGCAGGACGGCATTGGCAGCCTGGGGGTTGCCCGACCACAGATAGCTGGCGGCTAGAGTGATGGCGATCACCGGCTGAACTGGGGGGCTGGCAGCTCCCAGGGCGCGTCGCAAGGGGGAAATGGCCCGAGCCGGTTGGCCTTCCTCCAGCCAGGTGCGCCCCAGGGCCAGATACGCCATCGGGGCCAACACATGGCCGGGAGCCAGATCCACCACCCGATAGAAGGCTTTCTGGGCGGCCAAAGCGTCGCCCAAGCGGTGCTGAACCAAACCGAGGTTGTAGTTGGCTTCCGTTAACAGGGGGGATCGCTGGTTCTGCTGGATCAGCTGCTCATACTTAGCCACCGCGGCCGGGAGTTGGCCGGCGCGCACTTCCAGGTTGCCCAGGTAAAGGTACGCCGCAGCCGCCAACTCGTGATTCTCGTGGGATGCGACGGCAACTCGCAGAGCCCGCCGAGCCACCGCGGACAGAAAAGCAGCCCGTTCTTCCGGTGGCGTTTCCTCCATTACCGCCCAGGACACCACGCCCTGTTCGATCTTCCAGGTCAGTTGAAACGGGCCGGCAACGTTCTGGACTACATCCAGGAAAGGAACATTCTCGACTTCGACGTCCACCTCGTGTGCCTTCACCTGTTCGCGGGCTCGGACCGTCCACTCCGTCTTGAGACCGCACACCGCAGCCAGCTGATCGAGCAACTGGGGAATCGGCATGGGGGCAAACGATGCCCGGACGGAGCTTTCCTCCGACGGGGCCACGAGCTTCAGGGCAGCAACTCCTGGCGGGGCCGGTTCGTGGATGGGCGGCCGCTCGGTTTCGAGTGGTGGATCGGCCCATGCCAGCGCCCGCGCAATGGAGAACGTGATCGCCGTGGGCTCACCCAGCGGCATGTGCAACTGCCCCGGAGTTCGCGCGAGGCCGGAAGATTGTGCCTGGGCCGCGGCGCGGGTCAGAGCAAAAGCCAGCAGGAATTGTGCCTCTTCCAGGGCGGCTGAACAATGTTTGGTGTACCGAGCGGAATGCAACAGCATTCGGCACAGCAGGTCCTGGATCTCCTCCGGCCGGCCTCGTTGGAAGGCAATCCGGGCTTGCGCCACTTGGGCCGCCGCGGTCACGCGAACATTCGGGCCCTGAGTGATCAGGCCTCGGTACGTCGCAACAGCTTCATCCCAGCGGCCCATCCCTTCCAGGCATAGCCCGATCCGGTACTGGATGAGATCGTGCAGCGGCGGCGCGATCGTGGGCCCAAACCCACGGAACACGGGAAGCGCGAGGTCAAATCGGCCCGATCGGATCAGCTTGTCTCCACGGTCCAGATCGTCCGGATCGCTGCTGGCGGGTGGCTGCAAAATGTGTTCCGGCGATACAATTCGTGGGTGCTCTGAAGGCGTGGGCACCTCTTCGGAGTGAGAGGCGGCGGTGCGTATCTGCTTGGAGAGTACATACCCACCGATCAGGAGTCCGAGTTGAAGAAAACACAAGGCCGGCCAGAGGAGCCGTCGGCTCCGGCCGGGCGGGGAAGAACCGAGAGTGGGCTGGGCCGCGCTTTCCTCGGTGGGAGTGCTGGTTGCGGGCCGGGTAGGTGCCGGGGCACGCTCCACCGGCGGTGCCACAATGTTAGGATTCGAACCAAGTTTTGACGCGGTAGATGATTGCATTGGCCTACGTAATCGATATTACCGCTAACCTTTACCCACCTTATCGAGAAGGATCGTCCGTGGGAAGCCTGGTACTTGAGCAGAAAAAATCTAGCAAGTCCCCGGCGAAAACTTCGATAAAGTCTGGCAAGACCCTTGCTCGTCTGTTAAGGTTGCTAACGAGGGGAGCCAGGCAATGCGTATAGATAATACCTACCTCAAAAACTTGGAAGTGCCTTCCAACAGCACAGCAAGCGGCGCCGCTCGGTCTGCCGAAACGCGTTCGAGTGGGGAAACCGCCAACTCGCTCCAGTCCCCCAGCCAGCATGTCCCTTCGCCGGAATTGCTCCGTTACCTGGGCCAACTTCAAGAGACTCCGGAAGTACGCTCGGAGGAACTGGCTCGGGTCGCCGCCCGACTGCAACAAGGACACTACACGACTGGGGAAGCGGCACAACAAACGGCAGAAGCCATTCTGAAGGCGGCGGAATAGGGCCGCCCCTCAGATTTGATTGGAAAACACAACCTGCAGAATGCAAAAGAGAATTTGCATTCTGCAGGTTGTGTTTTCCGGCCAGGAAGTGGACGCTTTCGGCTTCGCGGCCATGCCCATTCTTCGCTTTTTTCCTCTTTTCGTCCCTTTCCCCGCAAGTTCTCCCGGATCGGTTCGATAAGTCAAAGCAAGGAAGATGAGCTTAGGACGGGCGGGACTGACCGATTACTTATTCGCCTAACATGGGAGAACAGCAAAGATGGCCTTAACAATCACGAACAATGTGTCCTCCTTGACAGCCCAGAACAACCTTTCACGGACGACCAATGCGCTGAATACGTCGCTGGAGCGGTTGTCGTCGGGGTTGAAGATCAACCGCGGTGCCGATGGCCCGGCGGCCTTGATCATTTCCGAAGAGCAGAGGGCTCAGATCAATGGCCTGCAATCAGCGATCACCAACACTTCCAATGCGGTCTCCCTTGTGCAGACCGGTGAAGGTGCATTGAACGAGATCGCCAGCCTGCTGGACAAGATTCGTGGGCTGGCCGTGGACTCGTCCAACATCGGCGTCAATGACTCGACTGCCTTGGCCGCCAACCAGTCGGAAATCAACAACGCCCTCCAGACGATCAACAACATTGCCAGTCAGACGCAGTTTGGTCAGAAACACCTGCTCGACGGCACCGTGGGACAGCAGATCACCACCACGGTCGGCAGCCAGAATCTGTCGAGCGTCACCGCCACGCCCGATACGGCGCCCGGCACGTACACCGTGAACGTGGTGCAGCAAGGCGTCAAGGGCCAAGTTACCGGAACGAGCAACTTCACGGCCCTGACGAATAGTGTCTCGGTCACCTCCGGTGCGGCGAATATTAGCGGCACGCCCACCGTCACCAACAGCACCGTAGCGGGACTGTACAACATTCAGTTCGTTCAGCAAGGTGTGAAGTCCAACATCACGGCCAACACCGCCGCAGCCACCGAAACGGGAACCGAGAACCTCACGATTTCCGGCGGCGGCATCTCCGGTACGGTGAATGTTCAGTTCGTCAACAACGACACGGCCGCCAACCAGGTGACCAAGATCAACACCGCGTTGACGACGGCAGGAGTAACCAACTACACGGCCTCGCTCGCAGCCAGTGGAAAGATCCAGATCGTCGCCAATGCATTTGGAGCCACGCCGAGCGGCCTGACGGTTGCCTCGGATGGCGGCGGCGGCAACGGCAGCGGCTTCGCCACGGGCGCGGGCCAAACTGGACAGGCGGGGGCCAATCTTCAAGTTTCCGTCAATGGCGGAACGGTCATCAACGGCAGCGGCGCCAATGGCGACCAAATCAGCGTGACCAGCGGTCCGGCCACCGGCCTGGCGTTCACGGCCGCCAGCGGTGCGGGTGCCTTCACCACAACGGCCGCCTCGGGAGCGACCTCGCAGCTCAACATTACGGGTACCGACCTGCTGACGCTCAACGGGACCCAGATTCAGCTCAACGCGCAGAATGCGAACACCTTGACCGCGGCCATCAGCACCATCAACTCCTTCTCGACGCAAACCGGTGTGACCGCCAGCGCCAACGGCAGCAAGCTCCAGCTGACGGCGAACGCTTTTGGTGGCAACGTGTCCGAAACCGATTCGGGTACGGCCGGCGGCTTTGCGGGTGGTGCCGGTGTCACCAACACCAGCAACGGCCAGGCGCTGATCGCCTCGATCAGCAACGGCACGACCTCTACCGGCAACATCACCGGCAGCGGGACCACTGGCAATGCCATCACCGGAACCACCGGCGCCTTCAAGGGCCTTACGTTCAATATCGCTCCGTCCAGCCAGACGCAGACCGTGGCCGGCGGATCGACGGCGACCACAACGATCCAGGACGGCTTGACGTTCCAGATCGGGGCCAACTTCGGCCAGACAGCGAGCATCTCGATCAACAAAGTCAGTACCGATAACCTCGGCGTGAACGTCAGTGGACTCAACAACGCGGCCACCACGAGCCTGTCGAAGATCGACGTCACTGATCCGACGGGCAAGAATGCGGAGGACGCAATCAAGGTTGTGGACCAGGCGATCAGCGACGTCTCGACTCTGCGAGGTCGGCTCGGTGCGTTCCAGGCGAACACGCTGGAGTCGAATGTCAACAACCTACGCACGACGCTGGAGAACACGACGGCAGCCGAATCCACCATCCGCGACACGGACTTCGCAGCGGAAACGGCCAACTACACCAAGAGTCAGGTGTTGGTCCAAGCGGGCACGGCGGTGCTGAAGAACGCGAACCAGACGACCCAGCTTGTGCTGGGGTTGCTTCAATAACGCGACCCTTCCTCTCAGCTCGGGTAACGGGGCCCGCAGTCCTCCAAGTGGGGATGCGGGCTCACCCGGGCCTGCAACCGCCGACGGAAATCTTCCCTCAGCAGGGGGAAATACTGGCCAGGACACGAATCCTGAGCCAAACTTGACCAAGCCCAGAAACCGCGATCCGCCGAGCGGAACCGTATCAATGTGACGCCAGGCGGGGTACAGGGGCATCCTTGGACCCCGCCTGGCTGATTCCCGTCGCCCCATAAAGTTCGTCCGCAGAAGTGATCGAACGGTTCGGGTGGAGATGCGATTCACCGGCACAATCTCTCCCGGGAGCAATGTACCATGTCATCCCTTTCTTCTGTGAGCAACCTGACCGGTCTGAATACCAGTGGGATTAGCTTCAACGGTCTTGCGTCCGGCCTGGACACGAATCAGATCATCCAGGCCATGCTCAGCCTCCAGCAGGCCCAGATCAGCAACTTGCAGGCCCAACAAGCCAAGGTTGTCGCTCAACAGAATGCCTTTCAAACCATCCAAAGTGATCTCTCCGATTTTCAAACGAAGTCGGAAAACCTCGCGCAGGCCTTGAACAGCCCGCTGGACGCCAAGAAAGTCAGTTCCAGCGATGAAACGCTGGCGACGGCCGCGGCCTCGGCCAACGCTGCTCCTGGAGTGTACAGCTTCGTCGTCAATACCCTCGCCCAGGCTCAGCAGATCGCTTCGCAAGGATTCAGCAGCCCGACTGCAGCCATCACGCACGGGTCATTGCAGATCCAGATTGGAACCGGCGCTACCACCACGATCAATGTCGACAGCTCCAACGATACGTTGCAGGGCCTGGCCAATTCCATCAATAACTCCGGCGGAGGCGTGACCGCTTCGGTCGTCAACACCGGCGCTGCCAACAACCCCTATGAGCTGGTGCTGTCTTCGAACAAGACAGGCGCGGCCAACACCATCAACATCACCAACAACCTCGCTGCCAACAGCGGCGGAGCCGTCAAGCCGCTGCTCACCACCACCGTCCAGGCGGCGACCAATGCTTCCATCA
>DATGIQ010000279.1:0-5603 GCA_035295665.1 Gemmataceae bacterium
TATCGGATGCGGTTTTCTGGAATGTCAGGCTCAGGGTGTGTGCCGTTCCCTGGCTATCATAGATCTGAATGGCGGTGTTGAAGGTATCCCCATTCTTGCCCGTGGTCGTCACATTCAGGATGTGATCACTCCATTTCAGGCCGCCAACGTTGCCCGCAGAATCCGAGATGCTCAGACTCAGCTGAGAGGGACCGGTGGCGTTATTCGTGACCACCACGTTGCCACTGGCGTCGATCGTTGCTGTGGATCCGGGAAAGCTGGCGTTGATTTTGTTGACGACATCCCCAAGTGTGGTCGTGGCTCCGACGGAGAGCGTTACGTTGACCGTGGCGCCGGTGGTTGTAGTCCCCTGGATACGGATGGAGTCCGTGCCCCCATACGCCGCGGTGCTGTCGTCCAGAGAGTTCAAGAGCGTGTTGGCCGTGGCGGGCGCTCCGCCGGTTTTGAAGGCCTGGCTGGTCGTCAGCACCTGGGCGAGCGGCCCGACGGCATTGGAACTCAGATTTCCTTGAAGGGTCACGTTTGAGGTGACCTGGCCGGGAATGGCAGAGCCATAGGGAATCTTGATGTCGGACGATCCCGGAATCTGAAACGCCGGCGAGGTGGCGGACCCTTCGCCCAAGCTCCCAAAACGCTGCAGACGGTCGCCGGTACCGGGATCGACCAGGAAGTTCTGCCCGTCCACGCCAAACGCTCCGGCGCGGGTGTACAGGTCGCGGACCCCGTCATTAACCACAAAGAAACCATTGCCTTGGATGGCCAGGTCCAGGGGATTGCCGGTCGCCTGGAGTTCGCCCTGCTGGAAGTCCGAATCGACCGATTCCGTCCGCACGCCCAGGCCCACCTGGAGGGGATTGGTCCCACTGAAGAACGAGCCTCCCGCACTGCCCGGGGACAACGTTTGGTACAACAGGTCGCTGAAATGGACGCGCTGACTCTTGAACGCCGTCGTGTTGAGGTTCGCCAGGTTGTTGCCGACGACGTCGAGGGACTGCTGATTCGCGCTTAAACCAGAAACTGCCGTGAAGATACTATTCGCCATGCTAAACCACTCCGAGGTGCTGGATCAAAGAAGAGGACATCGGGTAACAAATCACGAGTTCGGTAGAATGCCGCGCACTTGATCAAGGGTCACAGCGTTTTGGCCCACAGTGAGCTGGAGCTGGCCATTGTTGATCTGGATCGAGCTGACGGTTCCTTGCTGCAGATTCGACGAGCCGGACTGGACGTAGCTGATGTTCTTGCCGATCAAGTTGGAACCCTGGCTCAATTCTTGAAGCAACAGCTGCGTGGAGAAGTTCGTGTTCAGCTGCGCGATGCTGTCTACCGTCGCAAACTGCGCGAGCTGGGACGTGAAATCGGTTGCGCTTACGGGGTTCAGGGGATCCTGATTCTGCAATTGAGCAACGAGCAGCTGAAGAAATTGGCTCTCGCCGCCCTGCAAAATCCCGGAAACCGAGTTCGAGGCTGCCGTACCCAACGCATTGGTTGTGGTTCCGGCTGTCGTGACGCCGTTGACTGCCATGACCGCTTGCTCCTCTCGGGCAATACAGGAAACCTGCTGCTTCAGACAACCACATCAACCACGCGCGAATTCGCCGCTTCCCCTCTCCACGTTCGCGGAGGTTTGCTCGACTTGTCCATCAAACCCGGACTTCCGCCCGACGCGTCCGACCCATCCTGTCGCGAATTCCGAGAGCCGGCATCGTTGTCCGCGACATCGAATCGACCAACCGCAATCCCTTCCTGCTGCAATCGTTGCCGTAGGGACTCCAGCTGACTCTGAAGCAATTGTCGAGCACCGGGCTCATGCACAAAAAGGCGCGCACTGATGCCAGTGTCCGTGGCCGTCAAGTGAATGCGAACCGTTCCCAGCTCCGGGGGCTCAAGGTGAAGGTGGAACTCGGCGTGGCCTTCCCGCACCACGAACTCCGAGCGCGCCACGATGGACTCAGCAACCTGGTCGGCGGCCTGTCCTGGTTCCGGCGTTTTTTCGCTGGCCGGCACTGCGGATTTTCCGGCAATCCATCCATAGCTAGTAACGGCATCTCGAGCCGGACTGGTGGAGCTTTCTTTCGGACTAACCGAATCGTTTCGTTCGCTGTGATCCTTACCTTCCGCTTTGTTTCCCAGGTTGGCAAAGTCAGCGCCAACCACAAAGCCGGAAATCTGTGGCAACGCTTGCCCTGGTCTGCTGACCGGCAAACTTTGCGGAGTCAGTGGGGATGCAGGATTCGGAGAAGGAATGGCATTGGGCGTCAAAACCTGAGGCTGCGCTGCCTGGCCCGACGGTTCCAGCACGAGTTGCGGTTGCTGTTCCGGAGGATGCGGGCTGAGCGGCGTCTGGGTCGTGGTTGATGCCGCAACCTTCGCCGGTGGTACCACGATCTGGCTGACTGCCTCTGGCGCGTGGGGCAGCACATTAGCCACCGACGGCTGCACTTGTCCGGCAGCGGCTTGGGCTGCTCCGGTGATACCTGCCGGGTGTGCTTCCAAGGTCACAGGGCCCGAAATCGTCTTGGAAAGCTCTTCGGCTACCGAACTTTGAACAACCGAAGGGCTCGGAACGAGAGATGGCACAGCGGGAGAGGAAGGCCCGATCGGGGTCGCCGATGGTCCGGGGATGGCGGTGCTGGCGACTACTCCGGCAACCGTCGACGCGGACCCCGGGGCCGTCCCCGATACCACCATGGACGCCAGGGATACTGCTGCCACGTGGTTACGTGGAGTTGGCGACGGGACGGAGGCGGTTCCGGGCCCGGTCGAGCTGCTCCCGGATGGCGGAACCGACTGGGTTACCGGTGCCGGGCTAATGCCCGATCCACTCGGGTTGCCGGTCGGTGCAGAACCGACGTCCGATCGTTCCGGCGGCGAAATCTTGGGAGGTGGGCTATTCTGGGCCGGCTGTACGATTGGAGCAGGATTGTTGAGGGCCCGCTGCAGATCGTCTGCGAACACGCTCGATTTTTTCGGCCCCACCGGATCCGCCTGGTCGGACGGCACGCTTGGTTGCTCCGGCGAAAGTTGGTCCGAACCGTTCGCGGGATCGATAAGAGTCGGCATTGCTGCCGGAATCGAGCTGGTTCCCGGTAAGCTGAGCATCGCGCTGAGGTACAAAACGTTGAGAAGAAGTCTCCTATATTGCGTCAAGTATAGGTCGCAAATGGGAAGGTCGTCGGCATGGCGGAAGGGTTTCCCCGTGGAGTGCGGATTCGCACGCCGTTTCTGGTCTATAGTTGGATGTTGGCAAAAACCCTCCGTACTATTGCGCCCGGTTGAGATACTTATGAGCATCCTGAGACTGAACCGCCAGCCAACCGGCATGGCCGACTCGATGCTGAACACCTTGAAGGATAGCGTGGGAGAACTGGGGACGATCCCCACGCTTCCCGATGCGGCCCTCAAAGCGATGGCCGCGTTGAAAGACCCGGATTGCTCGCTCGACCTCTTGGCCGGCATCATCGGACGCGACCCGGCCCTGACGGCGGGCATCCTGCGCCTGGCCAACAGCGCGTTGTACCGCACGGGGCGTACGATCCAGAGCATCGAGCAGGCGGTCTTTCGCCTCGGAACACGAGAATGTCAGAACTTGATCTTGACGGTGAGTATGCAGAGCATGTTTCGCCGCGTCGGCAAGGCCCAGCAGGCCGCTTGTGAGCGGCTGTGGCGGCATTCGTTGTTGACGGCGTCTCTGTGTCGCCGCCTCAACAGCGAACTGACGCTCGGGTTCAACGGCGAAGAGTTCGCGTGCGGGATCGGCCATGATCTGGGACGCATCCTCATCGTTCTGGTCGCTTTCGAAGCGTTCCAGCGGGCTGACCCCTTGGATTTCGAAGAAGGCCCCGGCATCTTGGAACGTGAGCAGAGCGTGCTCGGCACCGACCACTGCTTTTTCGGAGCCTGGTACGCCTCCATGAATCAATTGCCCGCGTCAATGATCAATGCCGTGCAATTCCATCACCGAGTCCCGGAAGCTGGGGAGGCAGCACCGCTCGTCAGCCTGGTGGCGACGGCGGACCACATGGCCAACCATCTGCAGCGTGGGCTTTCCATCAGCGAGTATACGCCCCGGCTCAACACGGGGTTGGAGTTCCTGACCGCCCGACTCACGGAAAAGCAAAAGGAATGGTTTGACGGGCACCTACATGCGCTCATGGAGAGTACCCTCGAAGAAGTTGGTGAGCTGGAGCCCAGTTGTGCCCCAGCCTGAGAACACGATCCGGTTGCGGGTGTTCGTTTTCGTTTCGTGGCGGTTTGCCCAGCCGCGCGTTAGTATGATGAATACCTATGCCGATCGAGGGAACCCAACCTGCCGGCGGAGGAGCATTGCCGCTTTTGGAAGCGGCCGCGGTGCGTGCCGTCGGTGCCGGCCGAAATCTGCAGATCGGCGAAATCATCCGCGCGACCGTTCTGGGCACCACCGCGGATCGAGCCATTCTGGATCTGAACGGTTCCCCATTTAGCGTGGACCGTACTCCCGGCCTGGAAACGGGAGCGGAAGTATCGGTCCGTGTGACAGGATTAACGCCTCAGCCAACCCTGGAAGTCGAGAGTCTCACCCCAGGCTCGGATCAGAAAGCCTCGTTCCTGCAAGTGGGACAGGAAGTCGAAGGCAAGCTGCTGCAACAACTCGCCCCGGACCGGTTTCTGGTGGCGATCGGCGGCAATCAGGTTGAAGCCGTGGTCCTCGAGGGCGTGGCGGATGGCCAGCCGGTGCAACTCCGGGTGGCGGAGGTTCAGCCGCAGCTGCTCCTGCACATTGCCGGTTCCGGCCCCGCCATCGAGGCGGATGTAGTCAGCCTGATCCGTGCCCATCTTGGCGATTTATCCCCGGGCGGTGCACCTTTGGCCGACCTTCAGGCAGCCCTGGGCCGCCTGGCTGCCGGCAGTTCACCACAAGCGTCTCTGCCCAGCGTGGCCCGGCTGCAAGCATTCCTCCAAACCGTCCTCAATCCCCAGACGACCCTGGACGCAGACGGGCTGGCTCACCTGGTCCGGGACGGTGGGCTGCATTACGAAGCCAAGCTTGCTCAGTTGGTTGTGTCGGCCGCTCCGACCCCCGGCCAGATCGCAGCGCGCGACCTGAAGGGGCTTCTCCTTCAGGTTCAGCATGATTTGACGGCCGAGACTCCTTCGTCCCGGCCGGTGGCGTTGCCTTCTGAGACCAGTCCGCGCGCGCCCCTGCCATCTTCGGCTGCGCTTACCCAGCCCGCTACGAGCTCGACGGATTTCATCACGAATTTCCTGGGTCATCTTGAAACGCAACAAGCGCTCAATCTTTTGGCGCAATTGCACGCCACACCCTTTCAGCTTCAAATCCCGCTCTTCACCGGCGGTGCATTTTCCACGGTGCACCTGGGGATTGAGCCCGATGCCGACTCAAATCCGAAAGGGGAGGGGGGTGCCTCCCGTGGCGGCTACAACCTGTATTTTCAGCTCGAGCTGGAACCATTCGGCCAGACCCGAATTGATGCGCGCATCATACCCCAGAGCATCCGCGTAAACTTTTTCTTCGAGCAGGCTCAGGCCGTAGCCCGGGTCCGGTCCGAACTGCCCGCCCTTAGCGAAACGCTCCGATCACTCGGATTTGATGAAGTGCTGCT
>DATGIQ010000280.1:0-5233 GCA_035295665.1 Gemmataceae bacterium
TCCCGCTCCAACTATCTTTACCGTTCGGCGCAACGTAATAACTAACGGATGTGGGCGGCGGCGCCGCTCCAGCGACGGTGAGCAGAGCTCCTGATTGCGTGCTCATGCCGCCGTAGGTCGCCACGATCGGCTCATCCCCACCCGCCTTCGCCGGTACCACCACGTTGAACTGGAAGAGCCCCGGCGAGATCAGCCCTGCAAATTGCACGGTCGCCGTTATCCCGCCGATCGTCATCGACGGCAATGGTGAGAGCGTGCCCGATTGCGTCGATGATCCGGCGACCACTGGCGAGCTGGTCGCGCCAAATCCATTGGCGAAGATCTCCACAGTTTCCCCTGGCTGCGCGGGGGCGAATGTGTACCCAGGAACCGACAAGCTTGCGGCCCCGACCAAATTCCCATTGGTATGGGCCGCGGCGACGTGCTGGCCGTCGGAGAATACGAAAAAGGAGGGGGAAATCGATTGCGCCTGCGCCGTGAATGAGGCACTGGCGGTGTTATTGTTGGTCACGACAACAGAGACGGGGCCACTGCCCAAATTCGGCGGCGTGAGTATATTGATCTGCGTGGGGCTGATGTAATAAATGTACGCGGCCAGCCCGTTCACAGTCACGCTAACGCCGTCAAGGCTGGTGGGCATCTGGCCGGCTACGAAATCCGAACCTTGCCAAGTGCGTATATCGCCTGCGGGTGCGAGATTCGACCCCAGCACCTCGACCCAAGTATTCGCGGCGATCACCGGGTCCTGTCCTTCAGCATTGGCGATCTTGGAAATTGCGGGGACGACAGGAGTGTTGACGGGACCTGGAAGGAACGCGCCACTGGCGGCCAGCGCGGCGTACTCCGCGAGCCCTCCCTGGCTGTCCAGAACCCAGTTGTTTGGCGCGTTGCCAGGAGAATCGAAATAGTCGTAGCCCTTGAGCAGCGGATACGTGCCGTTTTTAATGTCCGATAGAAGGCCCTGAAGATAGGTGGCTTGAATCTCGCGGTTGTTTATGGAAAAACCCTCCGCGCCGTTCTCTCCTACCATCAGGGGCTTTCCGTATTGGCTGGCGCTGAAGTCAGAATAGAACTGCCCGAAATTGGTCACGAAGGTGCCGCTCGGCGTGTTCTGGTAGGTGTCGATACCAATCCAATCGACGTACTGGTTGCCTGGATAAAATCCTTGCGGAGCTTTGTTCGGGTTGCCGGTATAGTCTCCAGGGTTCCACAGAAACACAACATTCGTGGCGCCTGCTTTTTGGAATAGAGCCCAGATGTGTTGCCACGCGCCGATAAAATCGCTGTACACCTGCGCGGTCGGTGCGCCGCCCGTGTCACCGCGGCAGATCTGATGGTTGCTATTGGCCAGATCGTTGAATTCCCAGAACCACCGCAGCATCACTGGGCCGGGGTATTGCTTAAGGGCATTGGCCGTCGCGGTGATGATGGCATCCTCGGCGGCGTTGCCGCCCGCGATGACATGATCAGAGTCGGCCACGCTCGAATCGCATTGCCAGGAGATTACCGGAACGCGCCCGTGGCTGATATCTCCCGCCAGAGCCAGGTCCGGCTGCAAGATGCCATTCGCATCAAGCATTGCTGCGATATCGGTCCATTGGTAGTAGACCAGGTGCAGCGCGAAGGTGTAATTAATCCCGTTGGGCGAGGGACCCTCTAGAATCTCTACCGCTTGCTCTTGATTCTGCGCGAGGGCTGGGTTAGCCCAGATTCCCAAATACACTCCGCTCGAGGGAACCGGAAGCGCGTTCGCCCCTTTCGCGCCTTGCGCCGTTAATATCGCTATGACTGCAAACAGACCTATCTTGAAGCCGTATTCCCGATCCAATACTTTCCTCCGTAGTCCCTGTCTCGGTCTTTACTCGGCGCGACCATGGGGTCAGCGGCAAATTATTCCACGATTTTGTAGAGTCGCTCGTCCAGAGGACTGCCGGCGATCGGCGCGAGGTTGGTCCGGTATTCTTTGGTGTGAGCCGCGGCAGCATGGGTCTCGACTGCTTTCGGAGTCTGCCATTCTTCGATAACCGTGAAATGATTGGCCCGCATGGAGTGTTGCAGGACATCGAACCGGAGATTGCCTTCTTCTTTCCGGCTGTCTTGGGCTAGCTTGAGAAGCAGGTCCGCGGCACTTGTCCCCTGCCCGCCGATATCGACGTGTGTAATCACGAAGGAGCTGCGGCTGCTGCTCCCGCTTCGAGGGGGGCCCAGCGACAGAGTCTTGTACGGCCGCTGGTCGTAATCGCTCAGCCTCATTGAGTCGATCTTGGCTCGGTACTCTTTGGAGCCGGCCGTTGCCGCGTGGGCATCAAGATCCTTGCTGCTGGCCCAGGTTTCGATGATGCAAAAGTGTCCGGGCCGTCCGGCTTGCTCGAAAAACTCGATCCGCCGGAATCCGTCCTCTTTCCGGCTCACATCCCTGTACTGCTTGATCGCAGCGATCGCCAGGTTTCTGGAAGCCGGTGCAATATCGACGTAGGCGACAGAATAAGCTGAACTATCCGGCGGAGCTTGCGCGCCAAGAAGAGCCGCGACGAGACAGACCGCGCCGATCAGGAGTGCGAGAAGTCGTTGCATGGCGCTCAGAATTTCTGCTTTGCCAGGAAGCCGAGGAGAAGCTCGTTGAACTTGGCAGGCTCCTCCATCATCAGAAAGTGCCCTGTTCCCGGGATCTGGACATACTCGGTTTGTGGGAAACGCGACTGGACAATTTCTTTGGCCGCGAGCGGGCGCCCGGCATAGACGCCTAGTATGGGGACGTTCGGTATCTCGGTGGTCTGGCCGGCGGGTTCGCGCGTCGCGATCATTGCGCCGACGGCTGTTGCTTCGGGCGCCGAGAGCATCATGGTTTTTACTTTGGCTTGAATCGCCGGCGTAGAGGCTGTGTTAAAGAAAGCGCCGAGCATTGCTTCCCGGCCTTTGCGCCCGTCGGGCCCGCCCATGGCTTGCCCTTGCTGCTTTGCGCTGGCCTCGCTCGGATTGGCAGTGGGCATGAGCCCGTCTACAAACACAAGCGCAATTGTGTGCTCCGGGTAGTTATGAGCGTACTTCAGCACGACCGGCGTGCCCATGCTGTGGCCTGCCAGCACGACTCGATTCACTCCGATCTCCGTACGCACGGCCTCAATCGCGCGCGCAAACAGATCCATCGAGAACTGCTCAACCTTGGGAACATCACTCTTGCCGTGGCCGGGCAGATCGACAGTGACGACTCGATACTGCTTCGCCACGGGCGCCTGCTCGGACCAAGACGTTTCGTCGCAAGTGTAGCCGTGAATCAAGAACACCGTGCGCGCACCGGACCCTGCCGAGGTGTAGTGAATCTTCAGACCATCGACGCTCGCGGCCGAGAGCGCCAACGGAACGAGCAGCAGGCTCAGAATTTTCATAAGACGATTCTACATTGTGCTCTGGGTGGAAGGGCCGGCTGGCTGGGGTTGACATGCAAGCGATCGCTTGCCTATACTTAGGCAAGTAAGCACTTGCATATATCCATGACAGAGCCTCCCGACACCGACTTGCTGTTCAAGGCCCTGGCCGATCCCAGCCGGCGCAAGCTGCTGGACGTGCTGCATGCTCACGACGGCCGCACGCTCAATGAGTTGTGCGAACACCTGGATATGACTCGGCAGGGGGTAACGCAGCATCTCGACTTGCTGGAGGCGGCGAACTTAGTTACCACCGTAAGGCGTGGCCGCGAAAAATTCCACTTCCTCAATCCGGTTCCGCTACAGGAGGTCTACGAGCGCTGGATTGCCAAGTTTGAAAAGCCGCGCCTCAAGGCGCTTTCGAATTTAAAGAAACGATTGGAGAAAGCCAATGGCTAGATCGACATTTGTTTACGTGACGTACATTCGCACCACGCCAGAGAAGCTCTGGTCAGCGCTGACCGAGGACGTTGAATTCATGAAGCAGTACTGGTTCGGCGTTCATTGTGAAAGCCAATGGACGGCTGGATCCTCCTGGACAATGCTGTCTCCGGACGGCCGAGTCCTCGATTCCGGCGATATCGTTGAGGCCGAGCCCCCACGGCGCTTCGTCATTCGCTGGCAGCATCAGAGCAAGCCCGAGCTCAAGGCCGAAGGCGAGTCCCGATGCACGATCGAACTGGAACCCATCGGAGCGGCGGTTAAGCTCTCGATCACCCATACGATCGAGCGTGAACCCTCGAAATTGATCGAGGCGGTGTCCGGCGGCTGGCCGAAGATCATGTCCAACCTGAAGTCCTTGATAGAGACTGGAAGTGTAGCCCTGAACGAGGCCTATCCCACGAGCAGCAACCAGTCCGCGAAGGTGTAGCCGAGACTCCCTCCGGGCCGTTGGAGGGAGTCTCGGCTACTTTGATGTTTCCAGCAAAACTGAGCCTATCGGCGTCCGCCGTGACCCGATCCGCCGCCGCGCATTGCCGATCCACCACCTCGATAGCCGCCTGGTGAGCGGAAGCTTGGAGCCGCGCCCTGCGAGCGGAAGTTAGCGGCAGGAGGAGCCGGTGCGCGGAAACCGCGGGCATATCCATCGCCCCTGTACCTGCCGCGGAACCCATAGTCGTACCCGCCACGAACGCTGAAGCCGGGACCGTAGCCGATGCCACCGTGTCCCCAATAGCCGGGAACGAAACGTCCTCCAAAGAAGGTGGGTGCGACCCAATACGCTCCTACGAAGGGCGGGACAGTGCAATAGCCGTTTACAAAATAACCGTTGGCGTCGGTGTAGCCATCAACCCAGACGTATCCCGGTCCACAAGCCCCGGGCGCGACTCCGCCTCCTACCGAATATGGATCTGGTACGGGCGCTTGCGCGGTGGCGGGATACGCACTTGAGGGCGCTCCGTACTCTGGATACTGCGCGAAGGCCGAACCGCACATCAAGGTCATGGCAAGCAGTGTCTTCTTCATTTTCTTTTCCTCTTTCTGCCCTACTCCGCTACCCAAGGAGGCACCTGGATCGCCAAAGGTAAGACCTAGAAAAGGAAGAGGAATGAATTTCGTTTCATCGGCCGGCCACCACCGAGTGGTGCTATTCAGCCGGAGCGCGCTGCTACTTCGTCTGCTCCACGGCGTAAAACTTGTCGAAAAACGCCAGGCGCGGGACGTCGACTTGCGGTCCAAACTCGACCGTGTCTCCTAGCACCATGGCCTTGCCGTCGTTGGTCTTCTTGTTGTACGGGTCCCACTTCGGCAGGCCCTTGCCGTTGGGGTCGCCGGTGGCGATAAAGTTGGCCCAATAGGAAGTCATG
>DATGIQ010000281.1:0-4777 GCA_035295665.1 Gemmataceae bacterium
GAACCTGGCCGCGGTGCTCAAGCTGCGTGCCCAGGAGCTGCCGCCGCCGATCCAGATGTGCGATGCCCTGTCGCGCAACTTGCCGGGCGAACTGCAGACGATCCTGGCGCATTGCCTGGCGCACGCCCGCCGGCAATTCGTGGACGTGTACGATCGCTTCCCCGAGCAGTGCCGCCATCTTCTCGAGACGCTCGCCGTCGTCTACCGCAACGATGCGGTTGCCCGCGAGCGTGACCTGTCGCCCGAGGCCCGTCTCCAGTTTCACCAGCAAGAGAGCCAGCCGAAGATGCAGGAGCTGCACGCTTGGCTGACACGGCAACTGGAGGAGAAGTTGGCCGAGCCCAATTCGGCCCTCGGCGGCGCCATCCGCTACATGCTTCGGCACTGGGACAAGCTCACCTTGTTCTTGCGTCAGGCAGGCGCCCCGCTGGATAATAACGTCGCCGAACGCGCACTGAAGAAAGCCATACTGCATCGCAAGAACGCGCTGTTCTACAAGACGCAGAACGGCGCCCGCGTCGGCGACCTGTTCATGAGCCTGATCTACACCTGCCAGTTGAACGACGCCAACCCGTTCGACTACCTGACTCAGTTGCAGCGGCACGTCGAACAAGTTGCGCTCCGACCGGAGCTCTGGATGCCCTGGAACTACCGGGCTATCTTGAGTGAGTCGAGTGACCGAGCGGAAGCACCAAGACAGTCGAAGCCATGCCCAGACGCCAGCGAAAGAAAGCAGTCCCAGGCGGAAAGCGACCAGCGCCCACCGCCGAGTTGCGGCGCGCACTTGTGAAACGCAGCAAAGCAGAACTCGTGGATGTACTGCTTGAGTTGGCTCAAGCGGATCGTGCCGCCCTCCGGCAACTCACGGCCCGGTTCGACGTGGCCGCAGCACCGGATGAACTGCTAGCCGCGACGCGTCAGGCAATCGCCGACGCCACGAACTTCGACGAGCGCGACATCAACCGCAACTTCGACTATGACTACGAAGCGTACCAAGCGGTGACGGGAAAGGTGACAGTGTACTGAGCTCACGTGGGAGACGCGAGTTATGGAATTACAGGGTTCCGTGAACCGACGCCGCGTTGGTCCGAGGCGCTCGAAGCTGGCGTCATCACGGAACAGGCATCGCCGTGCGAGACCGGCCGGCCCATAATTAAGAGCGTCTAACAAAATGGGTACAGGCACGGCGTCCTGCCGAGCCATTCCCCATCTTGCCCTGGGAGGCTTCCGCATGCGTCGACGTTCCGTATTGCTTCTCGGCAGCGCCGCCGTTGCCGCCGGGATTGTGTTGGCCATCTGGCGACCTTGGGGCACGCGGCGGGACGTGCCGCCGCCGCTCCCTCTCGCCGCGGTCCTCAAACAGCAACAATACGTCGAAGTGCCGCTCGGCCGTGCCAAGAATGGCTATCTCTATGTGACCGGACAGGCACAGGGGCAGCCGCTGCTCTTGTATCTGGATTCCGGCAACACCGACAACCAATTGGACGACGCCGTCGCCGTGCGGTTCAAGCTCCCAAGGCGGCGTGCGGAGGTGGGCATCATCGTAGCCAAGGAAACCGCCCCGCCGGACCTGGTGGTCCTGGAGGCGCTGTCTCTCAGCGGCCTGCAAGCGCGCATCGAAGCCTCAGTGAGCAGTCTGGACAGCGCCAACAGGATACGTAAGGCCAATGGCGAACCGCCTTACGACGGCATACTGGGGGCACCGTTCTTGAAAGAAAAGGCCGCGGTGATTGACTATGGCTCGGTGCAGCTTTTCTTGCAGGACGGCGCCCATCAGCCAGTACCTGGGGCGGCGGCGGAGCGCGCTAGCCTGCTCAGGAACTCGGGATATGTTGAACTGCCACTCACCTTGCGCGCAAGTGGATTGCCCGATGTCACCGCCGACCTCAACGGCGAGCCCGCTCTGTTTGTTGTGGACACGGGGGCCCAACTGACGAGCCTGGATCAAATGCTGGCCGACCGGCTGAAGCTGCCGCAACAAGACGTACCCGGCCAGACCATGGGGTTGCTGGACGGCTCCCAGATTCCCTTGCGATTTGCGAGCGTGGAGCGACTTGACCTGGGCGGCGTTTCTATCGCCATTGGGACAGCAGGGCTCATGCCGATGGCGAAACTGAACGCATGGCGTAAAGAGCAGGGCTACCCTCCCTGGGCGGGCTTGCTCGGCGCCGAGGTTCTGCATTCACTCGGAGCGGTGATCGATTTCGAGGGGTCCAAACTGTTCTTGCTCGACCCTCGGCACAAACGAGGATGATGGGCCACCGATCTCACAGAGGTCATGGAGAAGAAACCAACCACGGATTCCACTGATCGCACGGATCCAGAACAACTCGCGCTGGAACTGATGAAGCGAGGCAGCTACCAGGTTGAGATGAGCGACGAAGGTCTGATGACTGAGGACATCGAGGAGTGTTTGAGCGTGATCATCACGGCGCTCAAGAAAAGCGACATGCCCGCAGCCGACGTCCTGCCCTGGTGCTCGGCGATGACCGCCAACGATCGCGTCGGCTTCGTCGCCGAAAGGCAACTGCTGTCGCTACGCAGTCACTTCCAGGCGCTCGCGGCACGATGACAGAGCCCACCGCGACGCCCCCCTGCGCTGCGTCCTGCGCCGCAGCCCTTTCAGGCTTTGCAGGCTTCCCGGAAGGACACGCGCATCGCGGGACGAAGAATGGGCTAGGGCCCGCTTATCACCCGATTATCATGAGGACACTTGGTGCGGTGGGACGCGCGACCACTTCTTGTCACACTTAGGGAGCACGAGGGCGGCTACGTAAAGGAACTGGGGATCGCGTGATTTTTTGTACTCGGGGTTAGGGATGCGATAGCGTGAGTCTTTCTCCACTAGCCGGCACAGATAAGTGCCAACGACCTGAGTTGACTGACCATATATCTGAGCGATCTCCGCGGCTGTAAGGAAAAACTTTTGAAGTGACAAATTGCCGGTAGGGATATCGCTCGCCTGCTTCTGCGACTCCGGCGTACTTTTCTTGGTCTCGTGGATGGTCTGCACGGACCATTCGTCATCGTCTCGTCCGTCGCCGCTTGGACTACTGACGAACCTGATCGCTTGAGCCAATCTCTCGGTATTAATACCAAGAGCCTCCCAAACGTGACGCTCGATCTCGGGTGGCCAGCTCGCGGGAACTTCGATCCTTGTCTTCGGCAGGGGGGAGCCGTTCAGTACGCAGCCTTCCGGAAAAACCACAAATCCGTCTTCGTCGCTATCGCAAAGAGGCTCCAGCTTCCACGCTTGGATAAGATCATTCAAGATGGCGCGAATGGCCCTCAGCCCACGAAACACTCCGTCAAAGACTTCGCGAGGCCAGCCCGAACACGAGATGCTATTGTGCCTAGGATCGTTAAGAGACAGCCGTTCTGGATTGAATGCCCGCTCCAAAAACTGGATAGCCTCGATCGTCGGGTAGATACGGTCCCCTGCTGCTCGTCCGGTCGGATAACGCTGGTCGGCAAGGCAGTACTCGGATTGGATGACGCGCACCAAATTGGCCGCCGCATCGGCTATACTCTTGACATGCTCGATCGAGGGAGTGAATTGTTCTGGCATGAGTACACCCGTCAGCCGGGCCGGTCCGGGTAGCGTCTTGGCGGGTGTCCCCACGACACTGACCCGGTCCGCGTGGCCCTACCGTTTCGAACCGGCAAGGCCGTCCCGGTTTCTTCTTATCCTAGTTGCACACTTGGAAATAACCACTGCCGTACGTGCTCGACCACGGCCCGCAGCCGCTCATCGCTAATCCGCTCGCGGTAGACGCTGGCCATGTCGTCGCGCGCGTGGCCCATGATCGCATCGACAGCGACCTGGTCGCGGGCCTCGCCGCCGATGGTTTCGAACGTCCGCCGGAGGCCGTAGAAGTTCCGATGGCCGTTGATGCCGAGGGAGTTCAGGAGCTTGCGGAGTTCCTTTGACAAAGTCGAGTCTACGCCTTTCTTGTCGGCCCACGGCCCGCCGTACTTCGTGATGAATACGAGCCCGGCATCCGATTCGTCTGCCGGCTGCGGACGCTTGGTGAGAGATTGGCGCACCGCTGCAATGGTTTCCGGCCAGAGCGGGCAGCGACGTTCGATGCCGGTCTTTGGTCGCGGAAAGTTTACCCAACCCTTCTCTAAGTCGAGAGCCGCTAAGGATAAGTTGCCGCAATCGCTGTTGCCAAACCCGCAGTTGATGCCAAGCAGAATCATTGCCCGCACGTGAGTACTCGCCTTGGCGAGCAGGGCCCGGATCTCTGCCGCTTCGAACATGCGGATACCCTTAGCCTGGCGTGCCTTCCGAAGTACCTTCTTGCTGGGCTTGCGGAACGTCGAGCCGTAGCGGACAGGCCTGTCGATCAGCCCTTCATCGTCGGCATACTTGAACACGGTGCGTACACGCTGGATTTCATTGCCCAAAGCCACCGGCCCCAGCGTCTTGGCCAAGGACGTGCGCAGTCGCTCAAAATCGTCGCTGGCTAGGTCGCTCACCAGCCGCCGTAAGCCAAAGGCTTCGCCGATCCGCTTGCAGGTGCCGAAGTAGTCGGCAAAGGTCCGTTCCGTCAGCTCTCGGGTGTCAACCAGGTGTCTCTTGCTCGTGAGGAACCGATTGAGCAGGTCGCGAACGGTGAGCCCCTCTCCCGTAACCCGAGGGGTCCGGCCGGCATAGAGGTCGTCTTTCTGATCGAGGTACTTTTGCAAGGCGCCGTCGGCATCTTCCCACGGGCCAAAGTAGTGCATCTGGCCACGGATCTTCTTGGCCCACCGCCGCGTGGCGTGCGGAAAG
>DATGIQ010000282.1:0-10713 GCA_035295665.1 Gemmataceae bacterium
CTCGACGAGGACCGGCTGGCGGTGGTCCTGGCGCAAGGAATCAAGCGCCGCTTGAAGATCGACCGACCGATGAACCAGGCAGTGGCTCCGAATTCCTTTACTTGATCCTTCCCAGGCCGGCTTGATGATCACAGGAAAGTCGAGTCCCGCCTCCAGCAGCGCCTGGTCAAGATCGGACACGGTACTGGAAGCTCTCGGACGATCGGCCGGCACGACGAAGCCACGGGGTACCGCGACTCCGGCCGACCGAACGAGCCGTTTGGTGCAGTCCTTGTCGAGGCTGACCGCCAAGGCGAGCGGATCGGAACCGGTGTAAGGGATGCCGAGCAACTCCAGCAGCGCCGGAACCCGTGCCTCACGCGACCGACCAATTCCTTCCCCTTCCGCAAAATTGAATACGAACTCGGGGGGCCGGGCCAGGAGTTTAGCCACCAGATCCCGGCCATCCCCTAACTTTTCCACGTCATGGCCCAGGCCGCGCAGAACCGTGGCAATCGCCTCGATCGTGGTTGGGCTGTCGAATTCTTCTTGAAAGTCGTCCGGCACCCCGACCGGCAGCGACTCCGTCTTCAGGTCGTAGGTGATGCCAATTCTCATGTGTTTTTGACTTTTGAAGGGCGGTGGCTAAACACTGCTTTGGATAAAGTTGGCGCGATCATCCAGAGCGGCGTCGAGCCACCGCACTCCCTGAAAAAGTTTGCTCACTCCCCGGCCATGTTGACCGCGACGAGCCCCTCATCGTGGCCGTTGGCTTCACAGCTGTGATGACCATTGCCATTGGTAAACGTGGCCGCTTCATCGGGGTGCGTTAGCAGGTGGAGCTGCCGGCGGGCCATCCGCTCGTTCTTTTCTGGCATGAGGAGCGTTTTGTCCCCCTGCAACAAGGAGCTGACCCCCCGTGTTTTCGTAGGCTGCACCGTACTCGGCTTATCCTCCGCTTGATAGCGAACCAGCATTCCTTCGTAGTTGCGCAGCACCACGGCATCATCGGATGCGGAGACCAGGTAATGCGGCATGAGGGGAATTTTACCGCCGCCATGCGGGCTGTCGACCACGTAGGTCGGAATGCCCAGGCCGGACATGTGGCCGCGCAATCCCTCCATGATCTCCAATCCCTTCCACACCGACGTGCGGAAATGCCCGGCTCCAATCACCGGATCGCAATGGAAGAGGTAATAGGGCCGAACTTTGATGCGCAGCAAGGCACGCATCAGTTGCCGCATCGCCTCCAACGAATCGTTGACTCCCTTCAAGAGGACGGTATGGTTGTTGACCGGCATCCCGCCGCGCAGGAGGTTCTTGCAGGCTCGTGCGGCTTCCGGGGTGACCTCCCGGGCATGGTTAAAATGGGTTTGTATCCACACCTTCTCTGTTTGGGCGAGCAAATCGATGAGCTTGGCATCGAACAGCTTTTGCGGCAGGGTGACTGGGACTCGGGTTCCAATGCGGATCACATCCACATGGGGAATGGCGGCCAGGTTTTCCAAGAAAAACTGGAGCTTGGACGTGGGCAACGTGAGCGGATCGCCACCGGACACAATGACATCGCGGATTTCTGGATGATCGCGGACATACTCGATCATCCGTTCATCATTGCGGCTGACGGCATCCCAGCCTCCCCGCACCATGGTGGCCCGCTTACGTGTGCAAAATCGGCAATACATGGTGCAGACGTGCGTGGTCACCAGCAATGCGCGGTCGGGATAGCGATGCGTCAAGCCGGGCACCGGCGCATCCTGCTCCTCCTCCAGAGGATCTTCCAGCTCATATCCCGACTGGTTGCGCATTTCCAAGGGCGACGTGACCGATTGCAGCCGAATCGGATCCTGCGGATCGTCGGGATCGATGAGCGAGAAATAATAAGGCGGAATGGCGAGCTTGTACTCGCCCTCTAGAGCCCCAATTGCTTCAAGTTCCTCGGGAGTGAAGGAGAGAAGATCCTTGAGTTGCCGTACTGAGCGGATCGCATGCTGCGATTGCCACCGCCAATCGTTCCACTGGTGATCGGGAACGCTGCGCCAGAGCGGATGGCGCCGGGGTTTACCGGGAGGCTCTTCTTCCTCGATTCCTTTCGTGGTCCGTGGGACGACAGACCGCGGCTCAAGCCCGCCGGTGCGCTCTTCAGATTCGTTCATCGTGTGGGACGCCTCCAAAAAAACAGAGATATCCAGTACGCCCGCTCGCCCGTTCGCAGCCACGGCTGTCGGTGCGACCAGCTGAGAAGGAGTACTCCATTAAACGCGGCATATTAACTTGTAATTCCCAAAATACAAGGTCTACCCAATCCGATTTAGCCAGTTTTGCTGATTGGAGGTCAAAATCTTGCGAATCCTGTGTGGACTCTGCCGTTTGCCCCACTGATGCCGGCAGCTTCCGTCAGAAGTGTACGCCGTACGGCCGCCAAAGCCAAAAAGGGACCGTACTACGGCGCGCCAGCTGCGCCAAATTTACAGTGAAGATCGGCCGGCGACCCCGAATTATTTAGGCAACCGGACACTTTGTCAGGCGGACACGCAGAGCTCGGTCCCCATCCCAATTCGGACCATTTGCGAAACGCTGCGATCCGGCGTACACTGGGGGCCATGAAAGAAGTTGAAACCTCCCTGCAGCCTCGCCTGGTGCGTGCTTTGGGCCCGGTGATGGCCACCGCGGTGGTCATTGGGACCGTCATCGGCTCGGGCATCTTCCAAAAACCGCAGCGGGTCGCGGACAATATCCCCTACTTTGGCCTGGTGGCTCTCGTCTGGATCCTCGGTGGCCTGTTGGCGCTGATGGGATCGCTCGCTTACGCTGAGGTCGCCGTCCTGTATCCGCGTGCCGGCGGCAACTATGTCTTCCTCCGTGAAGGATATGGCCGATTGGCAGGCTTTTTATGGGGTTGGGTGGAGTTCTGGATCATCCGTAGTGCGTCGTTGGCCGCCCTGGCCACGCTTTTCACCAAGTCGTTCTACGCCGTCTTCTGCGAGGTGTTTGGCTCCAGTCTGGGTAACCAATGGCTCGGCTACTGGCCCCAAAAGCTCGTAACGGTGGCCGTCATTCTTGGCCTGGCCCTGGTCAATATCCGGGGCGTTCGCTGGGGAGGGGTCCTGCAGCTCTTCATCACCATCGTCAAGGTTTGCTCGCTACTGGGGCTCATCCTGCTTCCGTTCATCGTCCAGGCGCTCGAGCTGCCCCGCAGTAGCACGGCTCCGCCCCGAACCGAAAACTTGGCACCCTGGTGGCCTTCCTGGAGCGATTTCCACATCAGCGGCTTCATTTCCGCCTTGCTGGCAGTGCTCTGGGCGTATCACGGCTGGATGAACATCGCCCCTGTGGCCGAGGAAGTTACCCATCCGCAACGAAATATCCCGCTCGCTCTGCTGACCGGCGTGGGTACGCTCATTGTCCTTTACCTGGGCACGAATCTGTCGTACAGCTTGGTCCTCACCCAGGCGGAAATGAAGGGAATGCGGGATCCGACACCTGAGGAAACGGCTCGGTTAGTGAGCACAGCCCCGGCCGCTTCGGAACGGAATGCGAGCTCCTCGGACCGGACGGTCGCCATTGGCTACTGTCGCCGTCTGCTTGGCTCGGCCGGCGTGGGCTTGGCGGCCGCGGCCATCATGTGTTCGGTCTTTGGAGCACTCAACGGGAATCTGCTCGTGGCCCCACGCCAGCTCTATGCCATGGGACAGGATGGGATGGCTCCGCGTGCCCTGGGCCGCATCCATCCCACCTACCGCACGCCGGCGTGGGCCATCGTCGTCTTTGCCGTCTGGGCCTCGCTCCTGGTGCTCGGTGCGGCGGCCCTGACCCGGCTCCAGCTCCTACCCGAAGACAAAGACCATTTCGACATTCTGACCGATTTCGCGATGTTTGGGGCCGTGATTTTCGAAACGATGGCGGTGACTTCCATCTTCGTCTTTCGCCGCCGTTATCCCGATGCCCCGCGACCTTACCGTTGCCTGGGTTACCCGGTGGTGCCGGCCCTGTATGTCATCCTGCCGAGCCTCATCCTCGGCAACATGTTCGTCAAACAGCGCACCGAGGCGTTGATCGGCGTCGGCTTCATCGCCCTCGGAGCCCTCGTTTATTTCATTGTTTTTCCAGCCAGCGGGCCAGAGGCTCCGGTCCCCAAAGGCCCACAGCCAAGTTAAGAGCCAGGGAACGCAAGCCTGAGGCGCAGGCGAAGGGACAGCATCACGCTTTCCTTCGCCTGCGCCTCAGCTTCGTGTCCCGGAGTTATGACAAGATTTGTCCGTTAGCTCTAAGCAAGGGCTTGCCGCAGGTCCTCCTCCAGATCGGCCGCATCCTCGATCCCCACGCTCAGTCGGACAAGGCCGTCGTCGATCCCACGCGCTTGGCGAAGCTCGGCAGGGATGCTGGCATGGGTCATGGTTGCCGGGTGGCCAATGAGCGACTCGACCCCGCCGAGGCTCTCCGCCAGGCTGAACAACTTCGTACCGGTCAAGAGCCGCTGGGCAGCCTCCTTTCCCCCCCGGAGATGGACACTGATCATCCCGCCAAAATCGCGCATTTGTCGCCGGGCCACCTCATGGCCGGGATGGCTCGCGAGGCCGGGATAATAAACACGTTCCACGTCGGGATGCCTGGCAAGCCAGCCGGCCAGCTGACGGGCATTGGCGCAGTGCTGCTCCATCCGCACCGCCAACGTCTTGATACCCCGCAGTGTTAGCCAGGCATCGAATGGACCGGGGACGGCCCCGGCGGCGTTCTGGTAAAAGGCAATCGGCTGGAGCAATTCCCGGCCGCCAATTACTGCCCCGCCGATGACGTCCGAATGCCCGCCGAGATACTTGGTGGTACTATGTACGACCAGGTCGGCCCCCAGGCGAAGCGGCTGCTGGAGGTACGGGGAGGCGAACGTGTTGTCCACCGCCAGCAGAGCACCGGCGCGGTGGGATAGCTCCGCAATGGCGGCGATATCCAGGATTTGCAGCAGCGGGTTCGTGGGGGTTTCAATCCATACCAGGCGCGTGGCTGGCGTAACGATCTTGGCGAAGCCGGCCGGGCTGGCATCCTCGGTGTAGCGGGTGGCCAGGCCCCACGGTTTGAAGACCCGTTCCAGAAGCCGGAACGTGCCGCCGTACAGGTCGGCCGCAGCCGCTACTTCATCGCCAGGCTTCAAAATGGATAAAACCGCTGTGGTTGCCGCCAATCCAGAGGCAAACGCCAGGCCGCGCTCACCCCCCTCCAGAGCCGCCAGGCAGGCTTCCAGCGCCGCACGCGTGGGGTTGCCACTGCGTGAATATTCGTACCCTTTATGCCGGCCCGGTGCTTCTTGGGTATAGGTGGAAGTGGCATAGATCGGCACGACGGTCGCGCCGGTGGCAGGGTCCGCTTCCTGTCCGGCATGGATCGCCCGGGTCGCAAAGCCGTGCTGCGATGCGTTACCAGCCATTGAGTTCTCCTCCGGTTGGTTGCCTCGGAGCCAGGCGAGCGGCGGATTCGTGAGAACCGCGAACCCAAAGACGTCTGGAACTCGAACATCCAAGTTCCAGACGTCTTTGGGTTAGTCTTTCTTGTTCCGCGTCTGGTTCCAGTATTCGATCAGGTCGATGCGTGTGATGATATCGACGACCTTCCCGTTGGCCACCGCCAGCACGCCGGTGTTGCCGGCGAGCAGAAGCCGATATGCCTCATCCAGATGCGTGTTCACCTCCAGCTGCGGAAGGGGCTTGGCCATGATTTCCTCGACTGTCACTACCGTCGGATCTCGATTATCGTGCAGGACGCGGGCCAGGGTCACCTCCTGGATGCTGCCAACGGGTTTGCCGTTTTGCAAGACCGGCAGCTGGGAAATACTCGAGGAGCGGAGCAAGTCAATGGCCTGGACGGCGGTCGCCTCGGGGTTGATGGTGACCAGTTCGCGCGGACCCCGTGTCCGCAAGAGATCGCCGAGAGAATGAGCCGGAGCCACGTTCCAGAGCAACTTGTTCTCCGCCAACCAGCCGTCATCGAAGCACTTGCTCATGTAGTTTCGGCCAGTGTCGGCACACAACGCCACGACCAGATGCTCAGCCGTCAGCCGTCGGGCATAGCGCAAGGCGGCAGCGACCGCGGTACCGCTGGAGCCACCGGCCAAGATGCCTTCCCGCCGCGCCAGGGCGCGGGCGATGTAAAACGACTCCGCATCCGTGATCCGAATCCAATCATCCACCAGCTGGCTGTTAAACGTCTTGGGGACAAAATCTTCACCGATTCCCTCGACTTTCCAGGGATGCGAGGTGCCGCCGGAAAGCACCGAACCTTCCGGATCGGCCCCGACAATGCGGATCTCGGGATTGCGTTCCTTGAGGTACCGGGCGACCCCGGAGAGCGTGCCGCCCGTGCCCACGCCGGCCACGAACGCCGTAACCTGACCGTCGGTCTGTTCCCAGATTTCTGGCCCGGTGGTGCGATAATGAATTTCCGGGTTGGCGAGGTTGGTAAACTGGTTGGGCCGCCAGGCCCCCGGGATTTCGCGGGCCAACCGGTCGGCCACGCCGTTGTAACTTTCCGGCGAATCGGGGGCGACATTGGTCGGCGTGATGACCACTTCCGCACCATAAGCCTTGAGCAGCCGCACCTTTTCGCTGCTCATCTTATCCGGCAAAACAAAAATGCACCGGTAGCCTTTTACCGCCGCAACCATGGCCAGGCCGACGCCCGTGTTGCCGGCCGTGGCCTCGATGATGGTGCCTCCGGGCCGCAGCCAGCCGCGCCGTTCAGCTTCCGCGATCATGGCCACGCCGACCCGGTCTTTGACGCTGCCGCCTGGGTTCAGGGATTCCAGTTTGACGAAGACACGGGCCGGAAGTCCTTCAGTCAGGCGCCGCAGTTGAATAAGGGGCGTCCGGCCTACCGATTGAAGGATGGTCTCTTGCATGGTTCACCTGTAAATACCCCTCGCCGGGGCGAGGGTCGGTTTGGGCACCTCGCCCATCCGAAGCCTCGGCGAGGCAATAAAGCTTTCCTCTTGCATTGTCGCTCGGCGCGGGCCAATGGGGCAAGTTAAGTCTAGAGCGCATTTGGCCGGTCCGACTGACTGAAAATCCTGGATTCCGGTGCACGCGGCAATTGCCCCGCTCCGGGTCAGGCGTTACGATGAACAAGGCACAGGAAATAATCTCGGCGTCCATAGCCACAAGCGGCAAGCGAAAATCAAGAATAATGGGGCTTCCACATCAAACGGTCGCACTTCTGACGGCGGCCCAGAAGCTGGTCAAGGAGATGCCGGCCGACGCGGTACTTCTGTTGACCGAAACCAATCTGGACTGGGAGGCAGTCCGGGGTCATCTGGCCGGCTGTCGTCTGCTGGTTGCCGCCCAGGACGGAGCTCTGACGCAGAAGCTCAAGGAAGAGCACGGACTTACCGTCCTCGACATCGATCCCGGTCCGACGCCCACCCAGGAACGCATGAGCCTGGCACTCCTGGAGGCGGTGGCCATTGAGCAACTCCATCCGGGAGCGGATGTGGTGGCCCTGTACAACGGCATCGAGGCCGCGGAGGGCAAGCCGGAACATATCGATAGTCTGAGTGTGATCCATCTGGGCGAACACCTCGAACGCCTCAGTGCCCAGGAGCTGCGCAAGCTCGATACCAAGGTCCCTTTGGAAACGCTTCGCGCCGTAGTCGACCTTGCCGCCGAAATTGGTCGTGAAGGACGGGAGGGGAAGCCGGTCGGCACGATGTTTGTGGTCGGCGATACCCGCAAAGTCATGAGCATGGCTCGGCCGATCAATTTCAATCCGTTCCGAGGCTACAGCGCTACGGAGCGAGATATTCGCGATCGTAAGGTCCGGGAACAGATCAAGGATATTGCTCAGTTAGAGGGGGCAATCATCATCCGCCGTGATGGCGTGGCCGTGGCGGCTTGCATGTATTTGGACGTTCTCGCGGAAGGGATCACGCTGAGTAAAGGGCTCGGCACGCGGCACTGGGCCGCCGCCGCCATCAGCCGCAAGACCGATGCCATTGCCGTGGCCGTGAGTCAATCGTCCGGCACGGTTCGAATTTTTCAAGACGGAACCGTGGTATTGCGCGTCGAACCCCACGCCCGGCCATTGGTGTGGCGGCACTTCGAAATGGAGGCCCAGGAGGCAGACGGTTTGACCAACCCGGTTGCCTGATCCTGCTTCGCCTTCATGGCGAACTCTTTTTCCTACAAAGGTTCCGATGATGCTATCCAGCCGATACCAACGATGCTCTTTTTGGGCCATTTCCTTGGTGCTGCTGTCCGGTTGCGGGCAGAAGTTGGATTACGAAACGTCGCTGGACCTGGATGAGGGCCAAGTCCAGTCAATCTCGGTTGATGCGCCCAAGCGGGAGCAGAAGGTGAGCGTTACGGCCACGTCGTCCAGTTCGCCGATCGATATTTATGTCGTGCTGGACAAGGATAAAGAGGCGGGGAAGCAGGCTCTTCTTGACCGCCGGAAGGTAGCGGCAGCCCTGGCCAGCCAAACCAAAACGCGGAACCCGACCCTCGAAGTGACGGTCCCGGCGAACACCGGTATCGCGATCCTGGTAGGCGGGGCCGGGAAGAGCAGCCACGTGACCGTGAAGGTCAGCGGGCACTAACGCGTCCAACCGGTGCACAGCAATCAAAGCCAAGGACTGGCCATGCGTGATGACTGCCACCGAAGTAGCAAGTGGTTGCTTCAGCATCGCGGCAATTCCATTCTCCGTTTGGCTGGCATCGCTACCGTGCGGTCTTGGCGATCACTTCAGGCAGACCTGGTGCAGCCCCGTCGATAGCCCGATGGCCTTCTGGAGGTCTGTGCAGGTGATCCGGACGAACCAGTTACGTGAGCGGCCGATGACGCTCAAAGCCGGCCTGAAGAAAGCGTGCAAATTGGGCAGGCGCGCCTCACTCGGCCGCCGAAGCGAACACTGCATCCTTCTCGCGCCGCTTGATCTCCTGGAAGTAGTCCACGAGCTGCCCGATGCATTGCTCCTTCTCGTACCGTTCCAGGACCCGCTGGCGGGCCGCCTGGGCCAAGGGGCGATGGGCCGCCGGATCGCGCAACACCCGGATCGCCTTCTCCGCCAGGCCGTCTACATCGTAGAAATCCGCTAGCAGCCCATGTACTCCATCCTCGATGACCTCCTGAACCGGGGCCGTCGCCGAACCTAGGATCACACATTCCGTGGCCATTGCTTCGACCATCGACCACGAAAGGACAAAGGGCGTCGTCAGATAAATGTGCAGATCGCTCAAGCTGAACAACCCCGGCAGCTCTGTTACGGGAATCATCCCGAGGAAATGGAACTTGGAAAGATCGTAATCGTCCTGAGACAAAACGTACTGCTTGAAAGTCTGATTGCCGATATGCGATATCTCATGGCCATAGTTCGTCCGCTCGCTGCCGGCGATCAGGAACTGCACATCGGGAATGGCCTGGTAGATCTTTTTGGCCACCTTCATGAAGATGTCGAAACCCCGCGCCGATTCCAGACCGCGGGAAACATAGGTCACAATACGGGTCTCCGGGCCAAAGCTCCGGCCATGAAATTCGAAGGGCCTGCTCACCACGCGGCGTTGAAACCACTCACAGTCCACGCCGTCGAAGATGACGCGCAGTTTGTGTTGCAGCTCCCGGGGCGCTGTGCTCAGCTGGAAATGCGTCGGCGTGTAACCGGCGTCGCAGGCGTGCAAATGGAGGTACGTCAACGCATGATAGGTGGCATTGAACAGTCGTACGCCTTCTGGCGGCGGATATTCTTTGCGGAGGGTAAGGGCATCTGTCCAGAACGCTCCCGGGAGAATCTCGAAGTAACCGACAAATGGGCAACGATAGAGGTTGCGAAGATACAGCATCGTGCCGAAGCTCATATGGCCGACGACCAGATCCGGCTGAAACTGCGGCGCCCCACGCAGGCCGCGATAGATCGCCGCCAAGTGGTCCAACAGCGCTTGCAGACTTCCAGGACTGTGGAAGACTTCCGGCTGCGGGCCTTCGTGCACTTTGTAGCTGATGCGCGTGAACGGGAGTTGCAAATGAGACGTGGCAATGGATGTGATAAACGTACTCTGCCAACCGAGCCGTGTCGTGAGATGATTCGCGATCTGACCAAATTGCGCGGGGAAATTCGGATGAATGAACATCACGTGCATGGAACGTTACCCTTACGACTGCAACTTCTGCTCAAATGCGCTATACCCCTGGCGATAAGCTTTCCGCCAGGCCGGATTGGGGGCAATGGGAGACTTGAACTTCACCAGCGTGGCCACCGCATCGGCCACGGTGAAGGGAGCCTCGATGCCGCGCTCCCGCCGCAGGTGAGTCTCCAGCGCGGCCAGGGCGGTGACGGCTGCCCCCAGTGCGGGCCCTTCGTGAGACTGCAGCCGCTCTAGCGGTCGCCCTAGCACGCTGGCCAGGATCTCGCCCATGAGGGGACTTCGGGCAATTCCACCGGAAACCGTGATGCGCGTGATCTTTTGGCCAGCCGCCTCATGCTCCGACACGCCGCGGGCAATCAGGTAAGCGAGCGCTTCCAAAGCAGCGCGGAATGCCTTGCCCGGCTCGTTCGGCTCCGTGGGGAACCACTGCACCCTTGCGGCACGGACCCCCAGCGACGGCTCGGGAGCAATGAACGGCAGCACCATCGTGCCATCCGAGCCCGGTGGATACGTTCTCGCTTCCTGTTCCAAGCGCTCCCAATCCGGTCGGATGCCAACGACTCGATCGAGGAACTGGGCCCCATTGTTGTAGCAGCGCATCCACAAATAC
>DATGIQ010000283.1:0-25434 GCA_035295665.1 Gemmataceae bacterium
GCACATCCAGCGATGTGATGGTCGGAGAAACGGTTATTGCGATTGGTAACGCCTATGGGTATGAGCATAGCGTCACGGTAGGCATTGTCAGCGCCATCAAGCGCGATGTCACCCTGAACAAAGAAATCTCCTACAAATCGCTCATTCAAACGGACGCCAGCATCAACCCTGGGAACTCGGGCGGCCCGTTGCTCAATATCCAGGGCGAGCTGATTGGGGTCAACGTGGCGATTCGCGCCGGCGCCCAGGGAATCGGGTTCGCGATTCCGGTGGATAGCGCCTTGCGGGTTGCGGCCGAGATGCTGAGCATCCGCAAGCGGAACGGCACGTGGCATGGCCTGGTTTGCCGCGACGTGGTGAAACCAACCGACGCCAACGATTCCGCCAGCCAAACGGCCGCCTCGCGGACGGCAGCGGGAGATCCGGCGACGCTGACCAGGAATCTGGTAGTGGAGCGCACCGAGGCAGGAAGCCCGGCCGTCAGGGCAGGGGTGCAAGCGGGAGACATCATCGTGCGCGTCGGCGATTTGCGGGTCACGTGTGCTCTCGATCTGGAGCGGGCGCTGATCGATCGCGCGGCTGGCGACAAAGTGCCCGTCCTCCTCAACCGGAAGGGGACGGAAGAGCGGCTAGAACTGGTTTTGCAATCGGTCGAACAGCCGGCGCCGCCGGCTGGCGATCTGGTCTGGCGCAAGCTCGGCCTACGTCTCAGTGCCGTCCATGCCGAGCTCGTTTCACGGAGCAATCCGCAGCTCCACGGCGGCTTGGCGGTGATGGACCTGAACCCTGATGGCCCCGCCGCCAAGGCCGGCATCCAGCGGGGCGATATTTTGATCGGCCTGCACCAGTGGGAGACGGTAAACCTCGAGAATATAGCGTTTGTGCTCAACCACCACGATTTGCCGAGCTTTAATCCGCTGCGCTTCTTTATCCTGCGGTCCGGGATGGTCCTGCATGGCTGGATCCAGCGTGTGGATTGATGCCGACCGGGGATCCGGCCGCTGCGATCGGCACCGGCCCCGCGGGTGCCGATGCGGGGCGCGGGACCGGCGCGAACCATCACTTCTTGTTTCGCTTGAAAACCTGGACGACGGCCTCCGATCCAGCGTCTGCCTTGAATTCGGTGGGCCGGTCTTTCCCGGCGGCAACGGCACAGACCGTGAGTGTATCCCCATCCATCTTGTAGATGCCCACCGCCTCGTGAGCCATGCCCTCGGGGTCGGTCCCCTTGGAGTTGTAGGCTTTGGGCTTCTTGGTCGGGTCCAGCTCCAGGGTCCCCTGGATGGCTCCGCGCTTCAGTTTCAGGGTGAACGTGTCATCCCTTACGATCAGGGTGATCTCATGACCGGCCTGCTTCATGGTCTGGGCATCAACCTTCATGCCATTGATCTCTACATGCTCCAGGGTCCAGGTGCCCTGGAATTGTTGGAGGGCCTTGGAGGCCTGATCATCCTTGGGCGCGTCGGCCCCCAGCGCCAAACTCATCGCCATCATCAGCAGCAACCGCAGTTTCATCGCGCACCTCCTCAAAAAAAGAGCGTTGAGTTCACCTGCCCGCATCCGCCGAGCGGCGGCTTGCTATTCCAAGGAATGCAGCCAAAGTCAGGTTGGTCTCCACCAGCTGAATCCGGTCGAGTCACGGTTCGGCGCGGCAGAGAAAACATGCCGAGCCAGACAAGAAGCAAAGCAATCCCACGCTGAGACCGACGATCATGCCACAGAAAGGAAGTGCCTCCCGTGCGCCTGAAGTGAACAGAGCCCAGACGACTTGAGCGAGCAAAGGACCTCCAACTAGCGCCACCGCAATACCCAGGATCGTCGCACTGGCCGGGCTGTTAAGCACAGCCGACCCCAGCCAGCTGGCGCCGAACAACATCACGGTCCCGGCCACAAACGTAGACCGCGGACCCCATTGCTCCCATGAGCTAGCCACGGGCGTGCCCATCGTTGGAACAACCCAATCGGTGATGGACAGGTGAACCACCCAGATCGCCCCCGCGGCCAACAGGACCAACAGGAGCTTGCTGGCGAGGATCTGCAATCGCGACGGCGGCAAACATGCCAGAAACTCCGCAGAGCGTTCGGCCCTTTCCGCGGCGATGGAATTGCCGGCCAGCACGGCCAGAGTCAACTGCGACAAGACCAGGCTGAAAAAGCTCGCATCCAGTAGCCGCGCCGACCAGTCCGCCGCTGCCGGCCACGATGGCCAACGACCGTACAGCACCAGGACACACTCCGCGGCATACGGACCCAGCAAGAGTACGATCCCCAGCAAGAGCAGGCCGCGGTTCAGCCGGTAATCTTTCCAAAGCAGCGTGGTCATGTGGTCTTCTTCCGTCCTTTGACGAAGTCCTTGAAGAGTTCCTCGAGATTCAGGCCCATGACCTCCAGGTGTTCCAGGTCATTTTCCTTGCGCAGGGTTTGCAGCAAGTCCGGGGTGAACTCGCTCACGGTCAGCATCCATTCGCGCCGTTCGATGTGTTGCCAGACGAGTCCCGGCGGCTCGTAGCGCGGCAGGCAGCCGTCGCGCAGCACCGCCCGGATGCGGCGGGCAGAGGTCAACAGTTCCTCAACGCCGCGATGCAACAGCAGCCGGCCTTCGTAGAGCAGGCCCACCGTGTCCGCCAGGCGGTGCACGTCTTCCAGGGCGTGGCTGGAAAACAGGACGGTGCGCTGGTGTTTGCAGACCGCGCCCAGCACACCGTCCAGGAATTCCTCGCGGACCAGCGGGTCGAGACCCGAGGTCGGCTCATCGAGGATCAGGACCTCGGGGTCGTGAGCCAGCGCCAGCACCAAGGACAGCTTGGCAGCCATCCCCTTGGAGAGGTGCCTGACCTTTTTTCCCGTGTCCAGGGCGAACAGGTCGAGCAGACGGGCGCACTCGTCGTCGTTCCAGGTCGGATAGAAGGCACGGCAGAAACCGATCAGCTCGCCAACGCGCATCCAGCGGTACATCTGCGGCACCTCGGGTACGTAACCGACCCGCTTCTTCATCCGGGACGGCTCAGCGAACACATCGATGCCAAGGATCCGGACGTATCCCACTTGCGGCCGCAATATGCCCATGAGCAGCTTGATGGTCGTGCTCTTGCCGGCGCCGTTCGGGCCGATCAGGCCGAAAGTGTGTCCCTGCGGGATACGCAAGGTCAGATCATCGACTGCGGTGGCTTTGCCGAAGCGCCGGGTGACGCCGTTCAGCTCGATGGCCAGGTTCGCTGAGGCTTCCGCGATCATGAGCGCGTTCTCCCTTTCCGCAAGGCCTGGTCCAGTGCCTGGTCGAACACTGCACGAATGCGCTCGGGAGGCAGGCCCGCATCCTGTCCGACTTGCACGCCACGCTGGAAGGCTGCCAAGACCGTCTTCTCAGCCTCACCGCGCGCCGAGCGCGTATCACGGTCGGCGACGAACAGGCCAACACCCCGCCGCGGCAGCACAATGCCTTCCCGCTCAAGCTCGTCGTAGGCACGTTGCACGGTGTTGGGGTTAACGCGCAGGTCAGCCGCCAGCACACGCAAGGAGGGCAACATTTCGCCGGGGCGGAAGACGCCGGCGTCGATAGCCGCACGAATCTCGCCGACGATTTGCAGATAGATCGGGACATGGCTGCTCGGGTCAATCTTCATGACAGGCCAACCACTGAATTAGTTCACTAATCCAGTTTACGCTGGCGATCTGAGACTGTCAAGCCCGGCTTTCGGGAATTCCTCCATCCTTCGAGCCCTGGATTCGAGCGCGTGGATTGCTCTGGACGATCCGCGCCCTCCCTGCATAATAATTATTTACCTAAAGTGCGAACCGAAGCCCCCTGTCGGGGCCTCTTTGCTCAAACCGCATGAAAGGGAAAGGGAGCCATGGCGCTGGGGTTGCTCGGCTTGAAAGTGGGGATGACGCAGGTTTATGACGAGGCGGGCAAACTGGCCCCGGTCACCGTGTTGCAAGCCGGGCCCTGTCCGGTGCTGCTGGTGCGCGACCAGCAACGCGACGGTTACGACGCGGTGCAAATCGGCTTCCTCGATAAGCCGCGCCGCAAGGCGACCCGGCCGGAGCGTGGCCACGTTTCGGCAGAGCTGGAATCCAACCGCCGCCGGGCGCGCGCCGCTGCCGGCGTGGTCCTCCCGCCCAAGGCCGACTGTGAGCCGCAGCGTCACATCCGCGAATTCCGGCTCGAAAATCCAGCCCAGACCCAGGTCGGCAAGGTCCTGACGGCCACGGAGGTCTTCAACGGCGTGACGGCCGTCGATGTGATTGGCACGAGCAAGGGCCGCGGCACGGCCGGCGTGATGAAGCGGCACGGCTTCGCCGGGCTGCCGGCCAGTCACGGCGTCAAACGCCATCATCGCGCCCCCGGAAGCGTCGGCTCCCACGCTAGCAACCGTGGTAGCGGCCGGCCGAAAAAGGGCAAACGCATGGCCGGCCGGTATGGGGCCAGCCGGGTCACCGTCCGCAACCTCCGCATTGTCCGTATCGACGGCGACAATCACATCGTCCTGGTGCGCGGTGCCGTGCCCGGACCGAACGGCAGCCTTGTCATGATCCGGCCGACGAACAAGCGCGGCTAGAGGATTGCCGGTCCGTTGCTCTCTGCCCCCTCGTCCATCCTCTATCCTCAGCCAGTTCTCTGGGGTACAATTCGGTGTATCCGGCCCGGTGCTCTGGTGAGGGAAGGGGCAGGCATGGCGGAAGGTGCGGTGAAATTCGTCGGGATTGATCTGGGGACGACCTTTTCAGCAATTGCAACGCTCGATGACCGCGGCCAACCGGTGACGTTGCCGAACCGCGACGGCGAAATGCTCACCCCCAGTGCCGTCTTCCTCGACGATGGCAATGCGGTGGTCGGCCAGGCCGCCCTGGACGTGGCCCTGGAACAGCCCGACAAAGTCGCGACTCTCATCAAGCGGCGGATGGGGCATCCCACCCTGGGTAAAGCCGTGTCCGGCCGCGAATTTCGACCCGAAACGCTTTCCGCCCTCATCCTTCGCAAGCTGGTGCAGGATGCAAGTCTGCGCATCGGACCTGTCACCAAGGCGGTCATCACAGTGCCGGCCTATTTCGATGATACCCGCCGCAAGGCCACCAAGGACGCCGGCCGGATCGCCGGACTGGATATTCTCGATATTCTCGACGAGCCGACCGCAGCGGCGCTGGCATACTCCTTTCAGCCGCCGCGCAGCACCGGCGGCCTGAACCCTGATCACATTTTGCCGGAAGAACAGCGGACGGTCCTGGTCTACGACCTGGGTGGCGGAACGTTTGACGTCACGGTGGTCCGGCTCACGCAGCGGCGTTTCGAGACCTTAGCCATCGAAGGAGATGTGCGCCTGGGCGGCAAGGACTGGGACGACCGCATCATGGAGCATGTGGCCACCCAGTTCCAAAAGCAGTATGGCGACGATCCGCGCACCGATCCGCAATCGTATGCCGCCCTGGCCGCCGCTGCGGAACGGGCCAAACGGACGCTCAGCAAGCTGCCGCAGGCCAGCGTGACCTGCACCCATAAGGGCAATGTCCTGACGGTGCCGCTGACGCGGGCCGATTTCGAAACGCTGACCCGCGATCTGCTCACCCGCACCCGGCTCACCACGCAGGAGGTGCTCCGCCAGGCCGGCATGGGCTGGGACCGGATCGATCGTGTCCTCCTGGTCGGCGGCTCGACGCATATGGCGATGACCGGCCAGATGCTGCAAGAGATTAGCAATAAGAAGCCGGATAACACCCTGGCTGTCAGCGAAGTGGTGGCACGGGGAGCTGCCATCCACGCCGGCATCGTGGCCTCCCGGAGCGAAGAGACCGGCCTGATGCTGGACGCCGACGTTCGCGAAGCCCTGGGCCAGGTGGTCGAGATCAATGTCAATTCCCACAGCCTCGGGATCGAGGTCAAGCACCAGCAGGAACGGATCAACGACATCTTGATCCGCAAGAACACGCAGCTGCCGACGGCCGCCAGTCGGGTCTACCGCACGGTGGTGGAGAATCAACCGCGCGTCCGGGTCAAGGTCTTGCAGGGCGAGGCGCACCAGGCCGATGCGTGCATCAGCATCGGCGAATGCTGGATTGAAGGTCTGCCGCCTCATTTGCCGAAGTATTCGCCGATCCAGGTTCGCTGCGGCGTCGGCAGCAACGGCCTGATCGATGTGATGGCCCTGGACATGACGAGCGGCAAAATGGCCCGCACCGAAATCCACCGCAGCAGTGGCCTGTCGGAAGAAGAAATCGCCCGCGAAGCGGAGTGGGTCCGCAGCTTGAATATCCAATAAAAGTCCGTGGTCCGTAGCCCAATTGCTACGGACCACGGACCACGGACGCATGCCATGGTGTTTGCGGTTCAGTGTCCCAACGCGAAGTGTCGCAAGTATATGTTGGTGGAAGACCACGATCGGAATAAGATCGTGGCCTGCTTGCTGTGCAAGACGCCGATCAAGGTCGGTGGCGGGCCGGCACCCCGCGGCTCCCAGCCCGGGACCAAGCCCTCCCGGCGCTGACGCTCGATTCATTTCGGTGGCGTGGTGCGCAGATATTCCTTGACCTGTTCGTTGAATTCCTTCAGCTTCGGCGCCAGGGCGATGATCAGCTCGGTCGTCTTGCGGTCATCTTCTTTCGCCTCCGGATTCAAGCCTTCGCTCTCCTTCTCCAGACGAGTCGTGAGCAACCGGTAGGCAACGAGCAGTTTCTGGGGAGCGAACCTGTCGCCCACTTCTTTGCACGTTTCGAAAGCCTGGCGGGCTTCGTTCAAGCGGGCATTGATCTGGGCAGCGGTTTCCAGCTTGGGCCAGGTTTCATAGATGAACGCCTGCGCCTTGGCATGGGCGGGGTTCTTCGGAGCTCGCGCGCGCTGGAGCGTCTCGATTTTCTCGCGCAGCTGCGGCGTGTCGCCGCCTCCATCGCGGATGCTCTGATAGAACTCGATGGCCTTATCGAACTCGGCTTCTTCTTCCAGAAGTTTCGCCTTGGCCGCCAGCTCTTTCCACTTTTGTCGTTTGGGGTCTTTTTCTTCCGTGAGGCTCGCTTGCAGATCCGCGATGAACCCCTGGAGCTTCGTGCGCAGCCCTTCGAGCTGTTGAATGCCCTCCGCGCCTTCTGTCAGGGAAAGGAGAATTCCTTTCTGGCCATCTTTGGCGCCCTCGGCCCGGAGGTTATCCCGCTCGGTGGTCAAATTGCCCATCTCGTTCTGGATCGCCTGGAACCCGGCCTGGGCCCGCGCCAAGGCGCTCTCACTCGACTGCATACGGTTCAAATCATTCACGAGGTTGTTGGCCACCTCCAGACTTTCGTTCACGCGCCGCAGCCACTGCTGACGGCGGTGGAGCAATTCCCCCTGCGCAGCGGTTTCGGAACTGACATTGACGGGACAGGTGATCGTCTGATCGTCGAGAATCTCGACCGGAACGCGGGCCAACAGTTTTTCGCCGTCGCGGACTTCGACGAACGCCACATTGTCATAGCGAATGGCCGATTCTACGAGCCCGTCCTGCTTTGTCGAAATCCGTTCTAGATTGCTGTCCACATCAAATCCACGAGCGCCGATCCGAACCTGCACGGCTGGAACCGGCGTCCGCAATTTGTCATTTTCCCTTACCAACCGCAGCCGCAGCCGCCCTTGCGTCGTGCCGAGCTTGAGACAGCGGTAACCCAGGACGCTCGGCTCCTGGGGCAGCGGATTTTGCCAGCGGGACAAAAGCCGGCAGCGGCAAACCTCGTTCTTGGGTTCTTCAAGAACTTGCAGCAAGGTCCACGGCATGCGGAACGAGCGCTGTTGGTGGCCGGTGCCCTGCGTGATCTGCGTCACCGCAAATACCTGGCCAACTTGCACCCAACGGCCCAACGGCACACCCAGGGCGCCGCCCCTGAGCGTGATGTCGATGCGGTCTCCCTTGATCTGCCCCACGGTACCCGCCAGGCCGAAATCCTGATCGATGAGGAGTGCGGCCGATCGGGCCACCAGCTGCCGGTCGGCGGTGGAGCTGTGCCGCACCACGGGGCTCGCCAGGCCGGTGAAGCCGTCGTACTGGCGGGCCTCGATCTCGTAATAGCCGTTGCGATAATCGATGAGTACAAAATGAATCTTCGTGTCGGAAAGGACCGAGTAGCCGTTCAACGCCAGTTGCAGTCCCTTGGCTTCCACTTCTTTCAGCAACGGATGGTCGCGCACCACCTTCACCTGCGCCAGATCTCCGAGCGCCGCCTGCAAGCTGTCGCCCAGCTCCCGCTCCACGATTTCCCGGAAGACCGGCGTCGCCAAACGATTTTCTGCGATGCGGAGGACCACCAGGAAGTGATATGGCTTCGTTGTCTCCGGATCGAGCGCTGCCCGGGCCAGGGAAACAGGAAACAGGAAACAGGAACAAAGGCCGAGCCAGCAAGACAGTGCGAAAGGCAGAGTCCGAATCATCGGAGTTGCTCCAGGTCTTCAAAAAAACGCGGATAGGTCTTGGCCACGCAGGCCGGATTGCGAATCACAACGCCCGGAATCGTCAAACCAACGAGGGCCATGCTCATGGCCATGCGGTGGTCGTTGTACGTGTCGATGGTTGCGCCGTGCAGCGCGCAGGGAATGATCGTCAGCCCGTCGGCAAACTCCTCCACGCGGGGACCGACTTTGCGGATCTCCGTGGCCAGGGCTTGTAGCCGATCGGTTTCTTTGTGCCGGATGTGGGCGACATTGCGGATCGTGGTCGGGCCCTTGGCGAAGCAGGCGACCGCGGCCAAGGTCATGACGCAGTCGCTGATCGGGTTCATATCGACATCGATGCCCCGCAGCGCGCCCCCGGCTACAGTGTAGCCTTCCGGCCGGCGCACTACCCGGCAGCCCATGTCTTCGAGCACATCGACGAAACGGAGGTCGCCTTGCAAGCTGGAGTTGCCAAGCCCGGTCACGGTTACTTCTCCCCGGGTGATCGCAGCAGCCCCGAAAAAATAGCTGGCCGCCGACGCATCCGGTTCGATGTCCCAGCTCCGCGCGTTATACCACGGCCGGGTGGGAATCCGGAAATAACCCTTGTCATCGGTCTCAACGTCGACGCCGAATTGCCGCATCATCGCCACCGTCATGGCAATGTACGGCACCGACACGATCGGACCGTCGACCTCGATGGTGATTTCGCCGCGGGCCAGGGGTGCGGCCATCAGCAATGCGCTCAGGAATTGGCTGCTGACATCCCCCTTGATCTGGACCCGGCCGCCGTCCAGACCATTGGCCTCGATCCGGACCGGAGGGTAGCCATTCTGCTGTTCGCAGGCAGCATGGACGCCGAGCTGGCGTAGAGCGGTCAACAGGTCTTCGATGGGCCGTTCGCGCATCCGGGAAACGCCATCGATGCGGTAGTGTCCCTGACCCAGGCTGACCAGGGCGGTCAAGAAACGCATGCTGGTGCCCGAATTGGCCACGAACAGATCCGCTTTCTCCGCCGGAATAATCCGCCCAAAGATACCCCGTCGAACGTGGACGATGCCCTCGGGCCAATCGGCGCGAACGCGGATATCGAGCATCCGCAAGGCATCGATCAAGACTTCGGTGTCTTCGCTCTGCAACACCCCCCGCAGCTCGCTCCCCTTGGCCGGGTGCGATAGGGCGGCCAGGATCAAGGCACGGTTGGTGATGCTCTTCGACCCCGGCACGCGTACCGTGGCCAGCGGCGGCCGGCGCAGCGGGTCGATGGCGAGGGATTCCGGTAATTGGCTGGTCCAGTCCGTCATCTGGCTTACTCGGCGTAGATCACGCGCATGAGAAACAGGCCCTGGGCCGGAGCCGTGGGACCGGCTTGGCGGCGATCTTCCGCATGGAGGATCTCGGCGACCTGTGCAGCCGGCCAGTACCCGCGGCCGACGTTGATCAACGTACCGGCGATGGCTCGTACCATATTGTACAGGAAACCATCGGCTTCCACGTCCAGCCAGATCCACTCCGCCATGCGGTTCACGGCCAAATGGGTGATCGTCCGCACGCTGGACATCCGGTTGGGCCAATCCGTTTCAAAGCTATGGAAATCGTGCCGCCCGCGCAGCGCGTGGGCCGCCTGGCGCATCGCTGGGACATCGAGCCGATGCCGGCTCTGATAGCAATAGCGGCGCAGGAACGGATTCGGCACCGGACCATCGTGGATGACGTAGCGGTATAGCTTGCGTTTGGCGTCCCGGTTGGCGTCAAATGCCTGGGCGACGTCGGCAGCTTCGGAAACCACCACATCCGGGGGCAGGTGGGCATTGATCGCCCGTAACAAGGTGTCCGGTGGATGGCGCGTGTTGGTGTAGAAATTGACGACCTGGCCGACGGCGTGCACACCGGTATCGGTTCGGCCGCTGGCGTTGACACGGATGCGTTCGCCGGCGATTTCCGCGATGGCGCTTTCGAGGGTTTCTTGAACAGTTCGGAATCCCGGCTGCGTCTGCCAACCGTTGAAGTCGGTGCCGTCATAGCTGAGCGTCAGTCGGATATTCCGCATGGGTCAACGGAATAGAACGCAGAGGAACACAGATGTGTGCCACAGATCTGGTCCGTGTTGCTCTGCGTTCTATTCGGATTCCACGCTAACGTTTCGGCAGCCAGTTCCGCTGCACCAGGACTTCCGCAATCTGCACCGCGTTGGTGGCGGCCCCTTTGCGAAGATTGTCAGCCACCACCCAGAGGTTCAGGCCGTGCGGCACCGTCGGATCGCGCCGAACCCGGCCGACGAAGACCTCGTCGCGGCCGGCCGACAGGAGCGCCAGCGGGACTTCGCCTTTGGACAGATCATCCACGAGCACAATTCCCGGTGCCTGACGCAACGCCGTGCGCGCCTGTTCGACGGTGATTGGACGTTCGAACTCCAGGTTTATCGCCTCCGAGTGACCGATGCGAACGGGAACCCGTGCGGTCGTGGGAGACACCTGGATCGTGTCATCGCCCATGATCTTCTTCGTCTCGTGGACCATCTTCCATTCTTCTTCGGTGTAGTCCAGCTCGCCGGCTTTCCAGTCGTGTGGCAACACGTTACCGGCCAACTGGGCGGCGTGAGCCTTGGCGGGCGGCGGCGCTTGGCCTTGCCCCAAGGCTTTGAGCTGAGCATCGAGCTCGAACAAGCCGGTGGCCCCTTTACCGCTGGACGCCTGGTACGTTGCAACTACAACCCGCTTGATTCGCGCCAGATCATGTAACGGTTTGAGGGCGACGACCATCTGGATGGTCGAGCAATTCGGGTTGGCCACAATCCCCTTGGGAATCCGGGACAGCACATCGCCATTGACCTCGGGAACAACCAGCGGCACCTCGGGATCCATGCGCCAGGCGCTGGAGTTATCGATGACGATGGCGCCGGCCTTGGCGGCGATGGGGCTGTACTCGCGGCTAATGGAGGCTGGGGTGCTCGAAAGGACGATATCAACGCCGGCAAACGCCTCGGGCCGGAGCGCTTCGACGGGGTGTTTTTTGCCCTGGAATTCGATGGTTTTGCCTGCGCTGCGCGCGGACGCCAAGAATTTGATCGTCCGCAGCGGAAATCGATGCTCTGTCAATACTTGCCGCATCACCTCACCGACCGCGCCGGTCGCACCGACCACCGCAACGCTTGGAACCACGTTCCACTTCCTTTCCAGGAAAAAACTTAACGGAATTCCCAATTATACCAGTATTAGCCTCAGAGGAGCCCTTGGCAAGGCCGAGTGGGTGGCAATCGGAAAACCCCGTCAAACCAGCGCGCCCCTCACAACGAACGGCTCCCCCGCTTGTTTGCTGGATAGACGCTGCTGAGCGGAAATGGGTTCGCAAGATCCGCCATTCCTGGCAGAGGCGGCAGGAGTCCCGGTTATCTTCTTGGTGGTAAGTGCGATCCTGGAATCTTCTCGGGCGATCCAGGGCAACGCCAACGGTCCCTTCAGACGGTCGGCCAAGACCAAAGCGCGATCGTCACTGCCTCTCAGCCAGCAGGCGTGATCTGCTTAGCCACGAACCCTGGAAGGCATTTCTCGGCTGCGGTCCCACAGCAAAGGAGCCTAACGCGCCAGCAAAGGGCCGCGCCATCGACTCAACTGCTCGGCGCTCTGCGCACGTTGCCCGCTGGATACAAGCAGCTTTGCTGGAATAGGCAGATGCTGGCCTTCCGACAATCCCAGGCGATGAAGCCGCACTCGGCTTACCCTTCCGTCGAACGCTCATTGGCTCAACCTCCTCCTCGAAGGTCCCAGCCAATCCGTACGAACGAAGTAAGGCCCGCCCCACCCATAATCCTCGTGGATGTAAATCATCGTCCAACTGAAATCAGCTGGCACGATGAAGAAATCAATGTTCGCAAAGACAGCTAGGTCAGGTTATCGTTGGTCTGCTTGCCTAACCACCTTGAAGAGAAAGCTATTGAAGATCACAACGGCATCGTCGGAACCGGTGACGGTGGAGCAGTGCTCGGCGAAGTTCCCTGATCGTGCCGGTTCATCGCCAGACGAGCGAGCAACGTCAAAATGCCCAACAAGACCGCACTGGCAGCTCCCAGCACCACGTAAACCAATGCCGGCCAACGCTCCGTCAACGGTTTGGGTGGTGGCTGGTAACTGGGATTCGGCGTGCGCGATCCGAGCTGGACCTCCACCGGCGGCGGTGTCACCGTGAGCGGCAGGTTCTTGGCAAAATCGTATTCCGGAGCCAACGCTTGGGGGTTGCCGTAGTAAAGCCGCAATGGCCAGACCCATTCGTCCGAACCGGCAAAGATAATCGCGCGGGCCGCAGCCGCGTAGCGGACACCGATCAGGTTCAGGGGTGGATTGGCGAAATCGGTGATCACCAATCGGAGCCGGCGTGCCCTGGTTTCTGGAAACTCGATCTCGATCGGCTTCACTTCACCGCCCGGCTGCCGGCGCCAATCACCGCGGGCAATGACCTGGTGAATCTCATCCGGATTGGCCATTTCCAGGCGATACGGGCGCACGAATTGCGCATCCGCGATGTCGAAGCTGAGCCGCTCACACAGCGTAGTCATCCCGCCAAAATCAATCGGCCATGCCGAAGCCGGACCGCCGTCGCCCCGAACTGCCTCGCGCGGCCCCAGCTGTGCGGGGAGCGTGAGATAGCGACCCGGCACCTGGACGGTTCGCCGTACCGTCACCTTCAGGATCTTGAATGTATCGCCGGGGTTGCTGGCATCCGGGAAAACGTGCACCCGCACATAGCGATACCGGCTCACCGGATAGTGAAGGGTGCGAAGGACGATCGGCCGCGGAGCCACATCGTATTCGACTACGTAGGCCTTTTCCAGCAACGAACGCCAGCTCTGGGAAGTTCCGGTATCGCTCCCTTCCAGGAGCACGCGCCGGCGAAAATCCTTGCCATCGGTTGCAATTTCCACCTCGTTGTGCTCCAGCGTGTTTCCTTCGCCTTCCAGCTCCAACGTCAACTCCTTCGACCGGTCCGTCCCGGCCACCTGGTTGAACGGTCCACGCGCGGGGAGATCGATTTGGCGGTTCTCGGCTCGTTGGACGCGGAGCGCATACGGAATCTCATGACCTCGGCTATCGTAGAGCCGAAGATCGAGCAGGTCCGGCGGGGCAGCGTCGAAAACACTGGGTGTGAGCAGGAAAGCGAAGGTGCGGCCCGCCGCGCCTTGCGTGCGGCGGACTTCCTGAAACCATTCCCAGGCCGCAAGGCCTGCGGGATGGTTACCGTCCACCGCGGCCCGCAGCGAGCCGGCCGCGGTGAGCAGAAGGGCACTCGCCAACAAGCGAATCGTCTGCACCATAAACCATCACCTCGCATTGGCCAGCCGAATCAGCTTGACCTTTTGGTAGGCCCAGGCGGCGCCGCCCATCATGAGCGACAAAATCAGGAACGCACCCACCCGATACAAACCGGGCAGCCGTTGCATATCCATTAAGACCACCTTGCCGAGCGTCAAGGCAAACAAGCCCAGGGCCATCCAGCGCAGCGGGCTGCTATCGAGCCGGAAACCCATGGCCAAAATGATGACGGCATAAACAGACCACACAGCGGAGAGAGCCGTTCGACCCACCCGCCGCAAGTGTTCCGCTTCTTCGAAGTCGACCGTACTCAACGGCCGACCCTGTGCATCCACGTAGTCCCCCGCGCTGCTGGCGCGGGCCACGCGCTTGTCGATCTGGGCCGTGAAATAGGTGTACGTCTCGAACGACATAATGAACCAAACCAGGGCCACCCCGCCCAAGGCCGCCGACCAACGAGCCAGGCGATCGATGTCGGTCAAGCGTTCGCGGAAATGGCGCGCTGCCACGGCCGCGGCCAAGAGGCTGGCCGCAATCGCCAGGGCCGGCAACGCATACCGGTTGAACAGGGGCACAAAAGGCTCACGGTCTACGTAGGACCACGTATCGACGAGCAGCAGCCGATCGACGGCCAAGAAAAGCAACACTGCCCCCACAGCGCGAAGCAAGCCGGCCCGGATGCGCAACCCAAACCACCACAGTGCCAGTCCCTGAGCCGCCCAGCCGACCGGGATCCACGTCGCCTGTGCTTGAAGGGGGAATACCAGCGCCACGAACCCCATGGCCGTGGTGACGGCCACGAGCGCGTGCCGGGGATCGGCCGGCGGCTGGAGCAGCAGGAACCAGGCGAGGCAGGTATACACGATGGCCAGGACGAGGGCCAGCGTACCCATCCACGCATTGTAATCCGGCTCCAAGAGGACATACGCCGCTACGCTCAACAGGGCAGCGTTAATTAGGAGCCGAACCAAGTCTTCGATTCGCGCCGTCCATCCCCGCAGGCGATGAGCCAGCAGGCGGGAGACCAAAAACAATCCGAAGATGGTCAGCTGGAAGCTGAGGGCAGCGGCCCGTTTTTCTGGATGGTAATGTTCGGAATACCAACCCCAATAAACCGCCTGGGAACCGAGCAAGGCAAGGGTGGCAACTCCATGCCAGCGCCGCAAGAGCACCAGCCCTGCCGCCGCGGCATCGAGGAGGGCGAGGTACGTGAACAGAGCCAGGTATTGATCTCGGTCGGTGTGAAGGAGAACGGGAGTAAGGAGCCCGCCGATGATCGCCATGATGGCAATTGCCGGTGCTTCGTACAGCACCGCCAATGCAACGGCCTCGGCCATCAGAACGGTCAGAAAGATTGAAGCCCAAGTCTGCGAGATCAAGTGGTAGTAGCCGGAAGCCCCATAAGTCGCCAAATAGAGAAGCACGACCCCGGCGGCAGTGAGCATCTGACTGAAGACCCGCCACCCGCGGCGATGGAAGCGGAAGCCTGCGGAGCAGAGGACAATTCCAATCACGACGCCGCACGCCACCCGACCCAGCTCGCCGATCCAGCGATTCTCGAAGGCATATTTCAGAAAGAATGCCGCCGCGAACAGCAATAACACCACGGCCACCCAGCCGAGACCGCGACGGCCGATCCAGGTTTCCAGATTTTCCGGCGGCGTCCAATGAACCGGCCCAGTCCATCGGCCGCGGCCCGGAGAGCTTGCCGCCGCGGCGGCGGGTACAGCTTCCCTCTCGGCAGGCGTGGCGGAGGTTGCCGGAATTGCCACTGGGATGGGCTCTTCTTGTGCACCATGTCCAAGCCGGCGCACTTCCTGCTCCAGACGCTCCAGCCGATCAGCCAATCGCTTGATCTGTCGGGTTCGAACCAGCGCCAGGATGGGAAGGACAATGGTGCAGCCCAAGATGGCCAGGACAAGACCGACAACGACCACTGTCCCGACGATCTCAAGGAAATCAGGCATGGGCTGGACTCTTCTCCCCGGGCAAGGGATGGCCTACTTCTGGGCAGGTGGTCTTGGGGCGGCGGAACTCCTGACGTTATGGTAAAGCGCTGTTGGGAGGTCAGCAATTGGTTAATTTGTTTGCTCTTCCCCAAGAATACTGTACAATCATCGTATCCTTCCCACCTGTGTGGCAATTGCAAACCGCTTGTGGAAGCGGAAAACCTGCCCTGGAAAACTGGAGCCACAAGGAAAAAGTAAACACGAAAAGTAACGATGACCAAGCCAAGTCTTACTTTTGCCTGTTTCCTCTTCCGAACTGCGCTGCTGTTCGCCGCCTCCTTGGTCTGGTGCCCTGCTGTCAGCGCAGCCGAGCGCGCGGGGGCGACGCAATTCCACAATGACATCGAGCCGATCCTGACGGAATTCTGTTTCGGTTGCCACAATTCTGAGTTGAAAAAGGGAAACGTCGCGCTGGACGCTTTCGAGTCCGACAAGGCTCTGCTGGAAAACCGCGATCTCTGGTGGAAAGCGCTCAAGATGGTGCGGGCTGGAATGATGCCACCGAAGAACCGAGCCCGGCCCAGCGCGGACCAGATCACCCAGTTGGAAAACTGGATCAAGGGTTCCGTCTTTCAGATCGACCCGAAGAATCCCGATCCGGGCCGCGTCACGGTCCGGAGACTCAACCGGGTCGAATACCGCAACACCATCCGCGATCTGATGGGCGTCGTCTACGATACCGATGTCGAGTTTCCCCCCGATGATACCGGACACGGATTCGATAACATCGGCGATGTCCTGTCGCTGTCGCCGTTGCTCCTGGAAAAATACATCACCGCCGCCCGGGCTATCGTGGCGAAGTCGGTGCCGCTGGCCTCGGCCGTCATCGGGGAAAAACGGATCGCCGGCGGACGCTTTCGTCCTGCCGATGGCAGCACCGCTTCGGCCGGCAGCGAAAGCCCACTTGCCTTGTCTTATTACAAGCAGGCGATCGTTTCGCACAAATTCCGGGCCGAGCATCCTGGCCATTACCAATTGCTCGTGGACCTGACGGGAGGCGAGCGGTTCGTCGATGGGATGTTTGACTACAACAAGTGCCGGTTGCTTTTCAAAGCAGACGGCAAAATCCTCCTGGACCACGAATATACGCGGCAAGGAGGCAAGCAGTTCCATTATGAATTCAACCAAGAGTGGAAAGCCGGCGACCATGAGCTGGCCTTCGAGCTTCAGCCGCTGACACCAAACGAGAAGCAAGTGCGGACGTTGACCTTGCGGATTGTTGCGGTCACGGTGCGCGGTCCGCAGGAAAAGGAGTTGTGGGTTCCGCCGCCTAACTACGGGCGCTATTTTCCCAAAGCTGTTCCTGAAGACCTGGCCCAGCGGCGCAGCTATGCCCATGAAGTGCTGAATCAGTTCGCGTTGCGTGCTTTCCGCCGTCCGGCAGATGAAGAGACCTTGGGCCGGCTCGTGAAATTGGCCGAGACCACGTACTCCCGTCCCGGCGGAACGTTCGAGGCGGGAATCGCCCAGGCCATGACGGTCATGCTCGCATCTCCTCGGTTTCTGTTTCGTGAGGAAGGGATAATTCCAGGATCGCCGGGGGTGCATCCGTTCGTGGATGAATATGCACTGGCATCTCGGCTTTCGTACTTCCTGTGGTCGACGATGCCCGACGAAGAGTTGTTCCGTTTGGCAGGCGCCGGCCTGCTGAGGAGCAATCTCGACGCCCAGGTTGCGCGGATGCTGGCCGACCCCCGGTCATCCGAGTTCGTGCATCAGTTCATTGGCCAATGGCTTCAGGCCCGCGACATCGAGACCGTGCCGATCAACGCTCGTGCCGTGATGCTCCGCGATCAGGTGCAGGATCCCAAAGTCGAACAGCAACGCACCCGGTTCCGGGAGCTGGTGCGCAAGCCGCAAGCCGAGCTGACCGAGGCCGAACGAAAAGAATTGGCGACGTTGCGGACAACCGTTTTCGGGTCGTTTCGCCGGTTTGCCCAGTTTGACTTGACCGGTGATCTTCGCCGAGCCATGCGCCGGGAAACGGAAATGCTCTTTGAGTACATTCTCCGCAAAGACCGCAGCTTGCTGGAACTGCTCGATTGCGACTACACCTTTTTGAATGAACGGCTAGCGAAATACTATGGCATCGAAGGGATCCAAGGCGACCAGATGCGTCTGGTGCCTTTGCCGCCGGACAGTCCGCGCGGCGGAATCTTGACTCAGGGAACGATGTTGGCCACCACGTCCAACCCAGACCGCACCTCTCCGGTGAAACGGGGCCTGTACATTCTCGACAACATTCTCGGTACCCCGCCGCCGCCGCCCCCACCCGATATTCCCCCGTTGGAAGAAGCCGCCGCCAAATCGGGAGGCCGGCCCACATTACGGGAAACGTTGAAATTGCACCGCAGTGAGGCGTTGTGCAGCTCCTGTCACAATCGCCTCGATCCGCTTGGCCTGTCCTTGGAAAACTTCAATGCGCTGGGCCGATGGCGAGACAAGGAACGCAATCAGCCGATAGATACTGCGGGGGAACTGGTCACTGGGGAATCGTTCACCGGCATCCGGGAACTGAAGCGCATTTTGGTGACCAAGCATCGCCGCGATTTCTTTCGCTGCCTTAGTGAGAAAATGCTCACCTATGCATTGGGGCGTGGGCTCGATTATTATGATGTGCAAGCTGTGGATGAGCTTGTGGAGCGTCTGGAAAAGGAAGACGGCCGGCCTTCAGCTCTGGTGAAGGGGATTATCGAATCGATTCCGTTCCAGAAGCGTCGCGCACGGACCGAAACACCCGCCACCGAATGAGGAGTGATTCATGCCATCGAAACACTGCCACGATCGTGACTTGGCTTCCCCGCAAGGTCCCGACCTCAGTCGCCGTCATTTTTTGCGCGGTGTGGGAGCCTGCGTCGCGCTCCCCCTGTTCGCATCGCTCCGCCCGGCCAACCTTCTTGCCGCCGGAGCAGCTCCTGGTGCGGCGCTGGGCACGACGGCGACGGGTGCTCCTCTTCGTACCGCCTTCGTGTTCTTTCCCAATGGGGCCATTCCTTCTGCCTGGTGGCCCACCGGGGAAGGTCCCGACTTCAAATTTAGCCGCACCCTGCAACCCTTGGAGGCGAGCCGGCAATTCATCCAGGTCTTCGGTGGCTTGAATCACCGGACGGCCGAGCCGGGACCAGATGGCCCCGGCGACCATGCCCGTGGCGGCGGCACCTTCCTGACGGGCGTGCGTCTGAACAAGAGCGCCACGAAGATCCGCGCCGGCATTTCCATCGACCAGGCCATCGCACGCCAGGTCGGTCCGCTCACCCGCTTTCCTTCCCTGGAGTTGAGCTGTGATGCGGAGCGGAAAGCAGGGGCTTGCGACTCCGGCTACTCGTGCGCTTACCAGTACAACCTCTCCTGGAGTTCGCCGACGACCCCGATGCCGCCGGAAGGCAATCCCCGTCTCGTCTTCGAACGCATCTTTGGCACGGGATCTCCGAGCGAACGAGCCGCCAGCTTGCAGCGCCGCCGGGAAGAGGAACGGTCGGTGCTTGATTTCGTCCTCGAAGATGCCCGCTCCATGCAACGGCGCCTCAATCCCCAGGATCAGCGCAAGCTCGATCAATATCTGACCGGGGTGCGGGCCATCGAGACGCGCATCGAGAAAGCGGAGCGCTTCGGCGATGTCCAGCTTCCGAATGTCGAAACCCCGGTGGGGATTCCGCCCGATTACGCGGAATACGTCCAGCTGATGTATGACATTCTGCTCCTGGCTTTCCAGACGGACTCCACCCGTGTGGCTACGCTCCTCCTGGCACACGACGGCAGCAACCGGTCGTTCGACCAGATCGGGATCTCGGAAGGCCACCATGACCTAACGCACCATCAAAACCGGCAGGAGTGGATTGCCAAGGTCGCGGATATCGACCTGTGGTACGTGCGGCAATTCGCCAAGTTCCTGGAAAAACTAGAGCAGACGAAAGACGTGGACGGCAATTCGCTGCTTTACAACTCCATGATCGTCTACGGCAGCGGCAATGCCGACGCCAACCGCCACACGCATACCAACCTCCCCATGGTCTTGGCCGGGGCAGGGGGCGGGACGCTGCGACCGGGCCGTTATATCCAGCATGGCTCCAAGCCGATGAGCAACCTGTTCTTGAGCATGGCCCAACGTCTCGGCATGCGCGACCTGCAACGCTTTGGCGATTCGACCGGGCTGCTTGAAAACGTCTGAGCACGATCCTCGGGATCCGCGGATCTTCTGGCTGTGCGTCTCTGCGCGCAACTTGGCGTTTCGCGCAGAGACGCACAGAACACAGCAACCACCAATCCCACGCATTCTGGCGTACGGGGAACCGAAGTCTCTACGCCTCTCCCTTCTCAACAATTCTCTGTCACGATCGCCAGCCTCGTTACCACATATAGCTAGAAGAGAGAAGTGGTAGCGGAGGCAGATATGACGACGCTCGTCTTGAATGAGCAGATGCCCGATGCGGATCTCTGGGAGTTCGTCCTTCAGGGAAATACAGCCGCCTTCGAGGTCGTGGTGCAACGGCACCAATCGCTGATCTGTGCCGTGGCGTACAATTCCTGCGGCGACTTGGCCCTCAGCGAAGATGTCGCCCAGGAAGCGTTCTGGACCGCCTGGCGTGAGCGGACCTCTCTGGAGAATCCCAGCCGGCTGCGGGCCTGGCTGTGTGGCATCGCCCGGAACCTGGGGCACAATGCCCGGCGTCGAGCATCCAGCCGGCCTGAGTCGGCCGCACTGGATGCAGCCGGAGACGTGCCCGCGTGCGGACCAAGCCCCGTGGATGAAGCGGTCGCGCACGAAGAACAGACATTGGTCTGGCAGACACTCGGACGGATTCCCGCCCTCTATCGGGAGCCGTTGATCCTGTTCTACCGCCAGGAACATTCTGTCGCTGAAGTGGCGGCGGCTCTGGAGATCAGCCCGGATGCAGTGAAACAACGGCTGGCGCGCGGGCGCGGCATGCTCCAGGAACGATTGGCCGGCCTGGTGGAAGAGACCTTGCGGCGCAGCCGGCCGGGTCGCGGGTTCACCGTGGGTGTTATGGCCGGTCTGGTGTCGCTGTCGGCCGGTTCCAAAACCGCATTGGCCGGGATCGGACTGGCCGGCGGGGCCGCACCGCTTGCCAAGGCTGCGGGCGCCGGGCTTGCCGGCGGCCTACTTGGAGCGGTGCTCGGCCCCGTTTTGGGAAGCCTGGGTGGTCTGCTGGGCGGGTGGTTGGGCACTTGGGTCCCGGCCCAGTTCGCTGCCACAAAGCCCGAACGGAACTACTTGCTGCGGGCCGGCGGCCGGATCTTCCTTGTGTCTATACTGTTCGTTGCCGTCTTGACTGTATCCGTCATGGCTTTCGCTGGACGATTCACGGCTGGGGCTTACCTGGCGTGCTTGGGAATGTGGTTTGTGGCCTTCTGGAGTTACCTCGGGATTGAGGTGTACTTCATATCCCGCACGATGAAGCGTCTCCAGGCGGAGGGAGTGGGAGCAGAACCCAATGACGCGCCGCTCCGCGTTGCCCTGGATGCGGTCAAGGCCCGCTACCGCGGCCGCGTCTTCCGCAGCCGGGTATCTTTGTTCGGGCTTCCGCTCGTGGACATTCAGGTGAGCGATCCGGAGCAAGGAAGCGGACCGGAACCGGCAGCCGTAGAGCCACGGGTTGCCCGCGGTTGGATCGCCATCGGCGATCGGGCCCATGGAGTTCTCTTCGCGCTGGGCAACCAGGCCTGCGGGCTCATCGCGGTCGGCAACTTCGCCCTGGGGCTGGTTGCGTTGGGCGGGACCCTGGCACTGGGGCCGTTCGCTCTGGGGGGCGCGCTTGCGGTTGGCATCCTGGCATTTGGCGGTGGCGGAGCCGTGGGCTGGCAAGCGTGGGGCGGTGGGATTGCCCTCGCCTGGGACAGGGCGTGCGGCGCGATTGCGCTGGCCGAGCACACCGCTGCCGGTGGGGTAGCCCTCGCCCAGGATTACGCGGTCGGCGGCGTAGTCTCGGCCAGCCACGTGAACGACCAGGCAGCAAACACCGTGGTTCAGGGTTATCCGCTTGTGTCCGCGTTCCTCTGGTCATTGAACAATGCCATCTGGATGGTCCCTCTGAGCATTGCCAATCTGCTCTTATTGTTTGGCGCGCTGTTGCTGCTCATGTACAAGCGCGAACGGACCTGATGCTCGATCCGGTAGAGCGCGTCCGCTTTCGTTTCGCGGTGGTTCGCAGAACCGCGCGGGGTGAGCCAGCGCGGTTCTGCGAACCACCGCGAAACGAACCGCAATAGCGAGACCATGAATAAAGCCTGGGTGATGATTTGGAAGACCAGGAGAATACAATGATGGAAAATTGGCCCGTGATGGTGGGCGTTCAACAGCGTCCCTATCGACGATTCCAAGGGATGGAGACCACGAACCGTGATCAATCTCTTCTCCGACGAGGTCCGTCGCAATCCGTATCCGCTCTATGATCAGCTGCGGAGCCGCTCCCCCGTGCTCCATGATCCGCACACCGATATGTGGATGATCTTTGATTACGAGGGAGCAAAACAAACGCTGAGCGATTTGGAGACGTTCAGTTCCTGTCTGTCCATGACGGCCAAGCATCCGACACCGCAGTGGCTCGTCTTCTTCGACCCACCCCGCCATACCAAGCTGCGTGCCCTCATCACCCGCGCGTTCACGCCCCGAGTCGTGGCCAATCTGGAGCCCCGCATCCGGGAGCTGTCGCGGACGTTCCTGGATCAAACGATCGAGCAGGGCGAGATGGATCTGGCCGAGGACTTTTCGGTCCCCTTGCCGATGATGGTGATAGCGCAGATGATCGGCATTCCCAGTGCCGATTGGCCAAGGTTCAAGCGCTGGAGCGATGGAATTTTGCGACTGAGCTACACGATCCGTGGCTTCTCGGACACCGAAGAGATGGCCCGGGCATCGAAGGAATTCGCCACCGTGGTGACGGAGATCGGGGCCTACCTGCCGGAAGTGCTGGAGCAGCGGCGGGCAGCTCCGAAGGATGATCTGCTGACCCGGCTTGTCGAAGCCGAGGTGGACGGCGAGCGGTTGACACAGGAGGAAATCCTGGGCTTCTTTCAGCTCCTCGTCGTGGGGGGTCAGGAGACGACGACCAACCTGATCAACAACGCGATCCTCTGCCTGATCGAAAATCCCGATCAGCTTGCCCATCTTCGGGCTGCGCCAGACCTTTTGCCCTCGGCGATCGAAGAAGTTCTGCGTTACCGTTCGCCTTTTCAGTGGTTGTTCCGCGCGACCAGGCGGGAAGTTACCGTGCACGGCCAAACGATCCCGGCCGGTAAGCTTGTGCTGGCAGTGATCGGCTCGGCGAACCGTGATCCGCAGCAATTCCGCGATGCCGATCGGTTCGATATCACACGCGACCCCAATCCGCATCTGGCGTTCGGGCACGGCCTCCATTTCTGTCTGGGGGCACCGCTGGCGCGGCTGGAAGCCCGGATTGCCCTCGGGGACCTCCTGGAACGCATGCAGAACTTCGCGCTGGCGAACACCGAGCCGTGGGAGCCGCGCAAGGCTTTGCATGTGCACGGCCCGACTCACCTGCGGATCCGCTTCCAGCTGGGTAGACGGACAATGGCTTCGGCCTGAGACCGGCGAGCGCTCAGGTTAAGGGGAAGTGAGCCCAGCAGCTTGGCGTTGGCTGGACGATTGCTGCTTTTGCGGAGGAACCGCCCCGCCGGTTGCGCCTTGTTTGCGGAATTCCTTGTCGTGCTCCATCCAGACTGCGGCCAGTTCCTTGACTCGATCGGGATACCGGCCAGCCAGGTTGTGCGTTTCCGAGCGATCCTTGGCCAGGTCGTAAAGCTCCCAGGGTGTGTCGGCACCGGAAGCAACGATTTTCCAATCGCCGACGCGCAGGGCACGATTCGTCTGATGATGGAAATAGAGGAAGTCGTGCGGGATCGTGACGTCCTTTGCGAACGCCGGCACCAGACTGCGCCCGGGCAGGACCGGCCGCGGCACGCCGTTCCACGTTGCGGGCGCCGAGACGCCGGCCAGTTCCAATAGCGTTGGCACGAAATCCACGAAATGGCCGGGGGTGTGCCGCAGTTCGCTGTGTGCCTTGACCCTGGTGGGCCAATGGACGATCAGTGGCGTGGAGATGCCCCCTTCGTGAGTGAAGATTTTGGACTTCCGCAACGGCGCATTGGCCAAATTGGCCCACGGTGGTTCGAGGCAAAGGAACGTCCTGGCCGAGCCGGGCGGAGCCACCGGGTCGTGGCCATCGCCCCGTACGAGCCGCTCGGCACTGGCGCCGTTGTCGCTACAGAACAGGATCAGCGTATTGTCCCACGAGCCAGTCTTGTGTAACTGCTCGAGCACCCGGCCGATTTCGCGATCCATGCGGTCCACCATCGCCGCGTGAATGGCCATGTGCCACTCCCAGTCATCTTTCTGCGTTGCGTCCAGCGAATCCCAAGCAGGTACGCCCGGCGTGCGCTCGGAAAGCGAACAATCGACGATGCCAAGCTCGCGCATCCGCTCCAGACGGCGCTGCCGTAGCATGTCCCAGCCATCGCGGAAGCGACCGCGGTAGCGGGCGATATCCTCGGGCGGAGCCTGAAGCGGGAAGTGCGGACAGGTGAACGCCAGGTAGAGGAAAAACGGCTCGCTGCGGTGCTTGGCCTGGTGTTCCGCGAGCCAATCGATGGCGTGCTGGGCGATCGCGGTGGTGCTGTAGTAGTGGTCCTCGGGTTTCGGTTGGGGCAGCGGCACATCGTCGAGCTGATGATTGCGCGGCCCGAAATGGCGATCCTGATCCACGACGAGATAGGAGCGCTCGAAGCCACCCTTCCGCACGGGACCGTCGAGGTGCCATTTGCCGGAGTGGTAGCTGTGATAGCCGGCGGACCGAAGCAGTTCGGGAAGCAGCGCGGCCCATTTTGGCCGTCGACCCGGCGGATCCCGGTTCACCTGCTGTGCGTAGTAACCGGTGAGCAAGGCAGCTCGGGACGGCCAGCACCGGGCGGTGTTGTAGAATTGCGTGAAGCGCAACCCGTCGGCGGCCAATTTGTCCACGTTTGGCGTCTGAATCTCCCCGCCGTAGCAACCAATGTCCGAGAAGCCGAGGTCGTCGGCCAAGATCACGACCAGGTTCGGCTTCGGCGCCGGACTCTGGGCAGGACCTTCCACAGGCATCATCAGCAAGCACAAGCCAGCGCTGGCGGCACAGAAACGGATCCCGTACATGTCATCTCCCGTTGCAGAGACGGATTCCTTGGGATGATGTACAGCCAAAACCCGTCCGCCGCAAGTCTGGCGCCGTTCAGCCGAAGGGAAGTCTCCGCCCCGAGGATCGGAGTCGCTGCCTCTTGGCATTCCGCTCTGGCGCTTTCTCAAGCGATTCTTTCAATCCGATCAACTCACACTTCATCGGGTTCTACGTCTCGGCCTTATGCCAGCGGGATCGCCGCCTGGCAGACGATTCGGTAAGAGGAATTCCGTGAACGCTCGGCTGGCGGAGGACGGGCTCTCGCCTCGGCGACGGAGAATTCCCGAGTGAATCGGCCGAATCAACTTCCCCAGGCTGCGTGCGCTGACGCGCCGGCCACGGGTTACCACGCCACTGGCCATCAACGGGACTATCGACACGCCCAGCCCCGCCTCAACCATCCGCACGACAATCTCCGTATTGGTGGTCTCCATGTCAATCCGGGGCGCGAGGCCCTCCGCTTGAAATGCATCGATCACGTGCTGGCGACCTGTCGAACCACGCTCGAACAAGATCAGGGGCAAATCGACGAGGTCTTGCAAGCG
>DATGIQ010000284.1:0-11386 GCA_035295665.1 Gemmataceae bacterium
GGATTGTGGCGGCGAACTGAAAACGGCACTGGTAGCGCAGCAGGCTCGTCTCTCCCCGGAGGCAGCGCGAGCTCGGCTACAATCCAGCGGAGGACAGGTCCGCAAAGCCTTAGAGCACGATCGCCCGGCGGCTCGACCTCCGGCATCCACCCCGTTGGTCGGAGAGCTGCTCCTCGGGATTGACGGCGGCGGCAGTCGTACCGTCGCTCTGCTAACCTCTTCAGGAAGCAGTTCAACTTCGCCGGATTGGCCAAAACGCGGAATCCTTGGCCGGGGGGAAGCGGGGCCTTCCAATCTCCAGGCCGTGGGTGCGGAGCGGGCCTTGGCAGCGCTGGATAAGGCCGTAGCCAGCGCGTTTGCCGCGGCCCAATTGCCCCGCATGCCCGTTTCGGCCGCATGCCTGGGTCTGGCGGGCGCTGGCCGGCCAGAGGACCAGAAGGTCATCCAAGACTGGGCCCGCCGGGTATCGTTGGCCAATTCAGTGGACGTGACGACCGATGCCGCGGTGCTGCTGGCCGGCGGCACGCCAGAGGGCTGGGGCCTTGCGCTGGTTGCCGGAACCGGGTCGATCGCCTATGGGCAAACTCCTGCCGGCACCACGGCCAGGGCAGGCGGCTGGGGTTATTTGATAGGGGATGAAGGAAGCGCCTATGCCTTGGTTCAGGCTGGGCTCCGAGCCATTGCCCGAGCTGCCGATGGCCGCGATGCGGCCACTGATCTGACGCAGCGATTTCTCACGCAAATCGGACTTGAACGGCCCGAGGAACTGGTGAGGGTCATCTACCGCGGCAACCCGGACCGGACAGTCTTTGCATCGTGGGCCCCGCTCATCCTGGACGCCGCCGAAGCCGGCGATGCTGTCGCGCTGGGAATCATGGAAGCGGCGGGTCGGCAACTGGCTCACACGGTCGCGGCCGTGGCTCGGGCCCTCGGCTTGAATCGACACGCCGTGCCGTTGGCCCTATCGGGCGGCGTTCTGCTGGCCAGCTCCAGCTATCGCTGCCGAGTGTTGACGGCCCTGGAATCCTTGGGCATTCAGCCAAACCCCGTGACGGTCGTACACGAACCGGCGGAGGGGGCTCTTCGGCTGGCGTGGTCGAAAGCGAGATCGTAACGCGCTACGGCGGCGACTGGAAACAGGGCAACAGCACCGGATGCAAGGGCCCATTGCTGGCCAGGCCATCCGGCGTAAACGGATCGAACGGACTACCGTCGACATTTGTGATCATCCCGCCAGCTTCGCGGACAAGCACCGCGCCGGCGGCCACATCCCAGGCATGATTGTCAAAAGCGTAATAGGCATCGAATCGCCCCGCGGCCACATAAGCAAGGTTGAGGGCCGTGGACCCGGTCCGCCGTAGGGCGTGAGTGCGAAGCCCGAAATACCGCCAATAATGATACAGATCGTCGCGGTCACGCATGTCGGAGGGGAAGCCCGTCCCCAACATGGCATCCTCAAGCTGGGTCACCCGGCTGGTCGCGAGCCGTTCATCACCGAGCCAAGCACCTTGCCCCTTGGCCGCCTTGAACAACTCCGGCCGGCTGGGATCCAGGACCACGCCCACGACCAAGTCGCCGGCGACCTGCAACCCAATCGAGACGCTATAGAGCGGGCAATCATGGAGATAGTTGGTCGTGCCATCGAGCGGATCGACAATCCAGGTCGGCGGCGAATCGGCATCCGGACGAACTCGAACGGACTTGTCCTCTTCGCCGAGGAATTCATGCTGCGGGAAACGCCGGCCAATGATTTCACGGATCGTCTGCTGCGAGGCGAGGTCGGCATCGGTGACAAAGTCGAACCGTCCCTTGGTACTGACCCGGAAGCGGTGACGCCAATCTTGCAAAACCGCTGCGGCGCGCTGAGCAGCTTCTTGGGCCACCTCCAAGCATTCCGTCAGCGCGGCACTCGAGAGCATTGGTTGAACTACCTTTTGGTTTCGCGGCGGTTCGCAGAACCGCGAGGCCTCCACGCAGCTGTGCGAACCGCCACCAAGCCGAACTATGCCTGTCGCAATCCCTGCACCTGGTAGACCGCCACCTTTTGCTTCTTGCCCTTGAGAGATTCATAGCCTAGAAAGGCGGTCTCGGCCACGCCCAGGCGCTGTTGGCCTTCTTGAGTTTTTTCACTGATGAGGATATCCGAGCCGGGATAATCCTTGGTGGCGGACTCGAGTCGGCTGGCCGTGTTGACCGTGTCGCCGATGGCCGTGTACGACTGCCGCATGTGGGAGCCAATGAAGCCGACCACAACTTCGCCGGTGTCGATACCAATTCCGATCTCGAACTCCTTGCCGCCCAAGACGCGCTGACGGAGATTGAGCGCGCTGAGAGCATCGCGCATTTCCAGGGCCGCCCGCACCGCGTCGGCGGCCGCATCGTCGCGCGGTTGGGGCACACCAAATAGGGCCATCACTGCGTCGCCAATGAATTTGTCCACAACCCCGCCGTAACGCCTTATGGCCCGGGTTGCCTCGGTGAACCATTCGTTGAGGAGCTCGACAACCTGCTCCGGCGGCAGACCTTCGGACAGCGGAGTGAAGTTCCGCACATCGCAAAACAGAACGGTGGCCTCTTGTTTGTGACTCACCCTGCGGCTCAGTCGGCCGTTCAGAATCCCTTCAACCACATGATCCGGAAGATGCTGTTCGAGTGCCAGCCGGGTCAGGCTTGGACAGTCTACCTGATGTAGCCATTCTTCTGCGTCGTCCATGCCACGTTCGGAGCCACATTCACTCAAGAGCTCCAGTGCCCTGGCCATGACCTTGACCGCCTGGGCAATTTGCCCCGCGCGCTGGTGCAAATCGCGCAATTCGTACAGGAGAGGAATCGTATCCAGCGGATGGCCCTGTTGGCAGAGGGAATCGATGGCTTGTTTCAGCAACCGCTCCCCTTGTGCCGGGTCTCCCTTTCTCCAGGCTAGCGTTCCCCGGAGACCTGCCAGGAAATCGCTCAAGCCATGAATGCTGGGGTGCTGCTCCAGGAGATTGGCCGCCTCGTCGCAGGAGGCGGCGGCCTTGTCGGGTTGGTTGGTCTCCAGTTGGACCCGCGCCAAACCGAGGTGAGCGTAGATGGCATGGTAAGGGCCGCTCTGGACCTCCAGGCTGCGCCCGTAGAAGTCAGCCGCCACGCCGAGGTTCTTCTGTAGGAGGGCGACCTCGCCGAGGCTATTGAGCATGATCCCGATGCCGCGCTGGTCCTTCAGCTCATGGGCGATGGCCAAGTTTTGCGTGAAGGCATCACAGGCTTCGGGGTAGCGAGCTTGAAGCAAGTGGATCCGCCCAATTGTGCCCAGCGTGATCGCCTCGCCAAGGCGGTCTTTCACTTGCTTCTTGAGTTCCAGGCTTCTCTGGGCAAACGTGAGGGCCGTCCGGCTTTTGCCGAGCCGGAGCAGAAGATTGGCCAGCGAATCGCAGACCTCGCCCTGCCCCGGAGCAAAATGCACTTCCTGATAGACCTGGTACGCCCGGAAATAAAGCCGCTCGGCGTTGTTCAGCTCTCCTTTCCCGGCCAGGATCAAGCCGCGGTAGTGAAACCATTGAGCCGTCTCTGGTCCAGGGGCGGAGAGCTGCTTGGGGGCCGGGCTGGTATCAAGGCGCCGTAGGGCTTCATCGTAGTGGCCGCGGTGCCGTTCCAGGAGCGCACGCAGATGAATGGCGGTGGCGGCTTGGCGGGGGAAGCTTCCCTGTTCTGCTTGGGACTGCGCGATGACAAGGTGCGATTCCGCCTCTTCGTAGGAGGGTGCACCGGCGTAGATCAACAACTTGGCGAGACGGAGCCGGGCATCCAGCGCTTCGGCCGTTTCGGATCCTGCCAAGGCGGCGCGGAGCTTGTCGCGTGCTTCGACAAACCGGCCGGCGCGCTCGGCTTTGAGGGCCTGATCAAGCAGGTCTCGGACGGCGATCGCTTCCATGTGGCGTTCTCCGCGTTGCCCAAGTCCGCCCGGTATGGCCGGCGGATTGGTCAACGTTGGTTGTCCTTACTTCGCCCCTCGGTCTCCGCTAGCAACTTTTGAAACTCAGGATTCGACCGCAGCGGATCAAGCTGTTTGTCCGTTCGCAATCGGTCTACGTCCTTGAATTTTTTGGCCACGGCTCGCCGAATTAAATCCAGGGCTTGCGTGGCGTATTGCTGCCGGTTGGCTTGCTCCTGGTCCGTGAGTGAGTTCTGATTGTGTCCCACCAGCGGAATGCTCTGGGCCACTTCACAGGCTGCGCAATAAAGTTGCTCGGGGTCGTTGGGCCAAAGCTGCGATCGTTGCGCCGCCATTGCAACCGCATCCGCCGATCGGCCACTGTCCAGGTAAAGCCGAACCAAGTTGCTCATTGCGACAACCATCTCCGAGTCGGGAGGATTGACGCTGCTCGGTATGCGAAGGAACCCGGGCAGCTTGGACATGACCTGCCCACCGTCGCCTCCACGAAAGATGTCCAGCGCCTCGCGGAGCACTCGCTCCGCTTCGGCGTACTTCCTTTGGTGGAGCAGGGCCGCGCCCTGAGTGCCTAGCACCACGGCCACGTTCCGAGCCTTCTCTCCAAATTGCTTGCGCGTCGGCTGAACATTCGCGCGCGCCAACGATTCCGCTTCGGCGAAGTTTTGATCCTGTAGCTCCAAATCTGCCAGACTGAACAGGCACTGCGTATAAGCCCTTGGCTGATAGGCACGCCGATGATTGCGATAGATCGTCAAGGCCTCGCGCAGTGTTTCCTTCGCCCGGCTCCTCTTCTCTACTTTGCGCAGAAACACGCCATACTCTGTCAGTGCCTCTGCTAGCAGGATTGGTTCCTGGTTTGCGAACCGCTGCCGGTGGGCTGTGACAAGCTCTTCAAAAAGGTCCACTGCCTCCGCCGCCTTGCCTTGGCGACTCAAAAGGCGCGCGTAGTTTTTCACGGGGTGGATAGCCATGGGGTGACTGAGCCCAACTTTTTCGCGCACGATATCGAGGCATTCTTGGTAGTAATGTCCTGCGTCCGCTTCCTCGCCTTTTCTGTCGAGGGTGAAGGCCAATTCGTGCACAACGAGGGAGACAAAGATGTGCTTTTCTCCCAATGCAGTTTTGGTAATCCGGCGGCAGTCGGTTAGGAGCTGTTTGGCCTGTACAAAGTCCCTGGTCATCTCGCGCGCCAGGACTCCGCTTTGAAAGAGCTTAAAGGCCTGAGCGAGAGCTTCATTGCCCTCCAGTTTGATCAGGATGCGGCTAGCCTCCATGCTGGGCGCAACGGCCTTGAAATTATCACCCTTAAAAATGTAAAGGGAAGCAAGGCCACCCAGGGCAATTGCGAGGTCACGGTGATCGCCTCCGAGGACCTTGCGGCGTACTTCGATAACGGAATGGAACAACGGCTCTGCGCGGTCGAAGTCCCCCAATTGCGTCAGCAGCCAGGCCAAATTGAACTGCGTGACTGCCGCAAGGAGGGGCTCCTTATCCTGATGCTTTAGCCGGATAGCAAGAGCCTTCTGATAGAACTGCTCGGCCTTCGTGTAATCGCCGAGGTCATGGTAGAGCCAGCCTAGATTGTGAAGGGTGGCCGCCGTCTCTAAGCTGGTTGCCACGGGCTCCAGTCCCCGCCGTATTCCGTTCAGATTCTGGCGCAATTCGTATGCTTGCTGAAGCAACTGTTTTGCTCGCTTATATTGCCCAAGGCTGCGGAACGCATTTCCGATGTGGTCCAGTAGAGTCGCCTTGATTTCAGGCTGGTTGGCCAGCTCCTGGTTGATTCGCTTGGCTCCCCGTTCGAGGATGTCATATGCAGTGAGGCGCTCTCCGGTCACCTTCGCGGACAAGAAAGAGACACCTTCCAGGCCGAGCGGGTCTGAATCCTCGAACAGTCCCTGTAGAAACTTCAGAGCCTCCTCCGCCCGCCGGGCGTGAAGATCGGCCTCGCGGGCATTTTGATCGGCCAGCTTCTTCGCATCCAGAGCTCGCTGAGCGTTAGTTTGGGCTTCGTCGGCGGCCGACCGAGCCTCGGCTTCCGCTTTCCGGGCCTCCTCTTCCAATGTCTTGGCAATCCGACGCGCCTGCTCTTTCTCTTCCAGGTTGGCCGTTGCCTTGAGGGCAAAGAATGTGGCCACGACCGTGCCCAGCAGCAGACTTAGCATGACGGCTCCGGCCAGTCCAGCCACCATCCGATTCCGCCGGCACCAGCGCCACAATCGTTCGGCCTCTCCCACCGGGCGCGCCAGTACCGGCTCGCCCGCCAGGAACTGGTGCAGCTCGTGGGCGAATTCCCGAGCCGTGGCATACCGTCGTTTGGGATCCTTCTCCAAACACTTCAGCACAATCGCGTCCAGATCGCGCGCGATGCCAGGATGATACTTGCGGAGCCGCGCTGGCTCTTCGTACTGAATGCGCGGCATCAATTCTGCCTCCGGCGTCTGCTCGGTGGCGTCGAACAAGGGGCGGAGCGTGAGCAGCTCCCAAAGCGTCGCGCCAAGGCTGTACACATCGCTCCGGGGATCGAGCTTTCCGACTGCGAGCACCTGCTCAGGACTGGCGTAGCGGAGCGTGCCGACAAAGTGCCGGGTCCGTGTCAAACGGCCTTCGACCTCGTCGGCGAGCTGTGCGAGCCCGAGGTCCATGAGAACCGCCTGGCGGCCGTCAGCCGTCACCATGATGTTGCCTGGCTTGATGTCGCGGTGAATGATGCCATGCTCGTGGAGCGCATGCGCCGCCTCGGCCACTTGCTGCATCAACTGAACCACGTGGCGGACATAGCCCGGCTGAACAACAATTTCAGCAGGGTGCGATGGGCTTGCCTCGGCGTCGGGAGAGATCGGTCGATTGCCCGCCTCCGCGGGCGTATCGCTCAGGGGCTTTTCCGCCTGCCGGGCTTCCACACAGGCAGTACTCAGGGTTTGCTGCCAGGTGTTCAGGTCGACGTCGGCGGCACTTCTCGTACTCGTTTGCAGCCGATCACACACCGCGGACAGATTTGCCCCCTCCACCAATTCCATTGCGTAGAACCACTGGTCGCCATCCGCTCCCGAAAGAAAAATCTTGACGAGGTGTGGATGGTCCACCTTGCCCAGCGCCCGAATCTCGCGGCGGAAGCGCGCTTCAGTCTTGGTGTCGCCGGTGTGCAAGAGCTTTTTCAGCGCTACTTGGCGGCCCAGCGATGGTTGCCAGGCGCGATAGACGATGCCCATGCCGCCCCGGCCCAGCTCGCTGAGCAGTTCGAATTCACCCAGCGATCGCCGCACGGTGTTGGGTGCTGGTCCGCCGATCGGCTCCTCCGAAGGGAACGACTCGGCCCCCTGATCCGTCTGGCCTGCTTCGGCCACCGGGCCGAAGACGCTGGCCAGAAGCCCGCGCTGCTCACTGCCCAAATCCTCCCGAGTGGCTCTGTCTCCGGTGGTGTAGCACAAGTACTCGATCTTCCGTTGGCCGCGCCGGCCATTGAGAAACCCGATCTCCTCCGCCTCCGCCTCATAAACCAAGAGCGGGTGCAAGAGCCGATATGTCGCCAGCGCATCCGCAACGTTGGCGGCCTGTTCCTCCGCCGGGTCATCCAGGTACAGCCGCTCGGAGTCGGGCAATCGGGCCAATTCCGTGCGGGGCAGCTCCAGCGACGCGATGCGGCGCGCGCTTTCGCCGACCAACTCGTAGCGCTGCACTAACCAGACGCCACCGACCTGGCGCACTTCGGCAATGTAAACCAGGCGCCGCCCCGCCAACACATCCATCCGGCCCAGGATCTCGGCTACTCCCGTGAGCAACGCCCTCGCCATGCGCTCACTGAAGTCGTCCTTCGATTGCCCCAGTGCACCGTGCCCGATGATTTTGTTGCGGTATTCCACCAGCCGATCGTACAATTCGGTGAAGCGAACGGTGGCCCGAGCATCTCCTTTGCTTCCGAGGGCTTCCCGTAGTGCCGCATCAAGCCCGGCAGCGCGCGGAAAATCGTCGCGGCTCCGACCCAGGAGCAGCTCGCGGATCTGCTGAAAGCCAACGAGCCCTTGCTCAGCCAGGACCGGCACAAGGATCCGGACGAATTCCCACCATTTGCCCAGCGTCGGGCGGGCCAAATTCTGCAGCCGCAGCGCTATTTGCGCGTCAGATTCGCCATGCTGGGCATATTCGACAATCGCCACCGAAGCCAGCAGTTTGAGGCTGGCTTCCCAGAAGTAAAAGGCTGCCAAATGCCGTTCCAAGGGACGCTTGGCATTATGGGCCCGGCGATAAAGCTGGGCCAGCGGCAACGGTAACCGTTGGACCAATCCCTCATCGGGAGCGGCGTACTGGCGCATGGGCTAAGTTCTCTCCGTGGCGCGCTGATGATCGGCACTTGTCGAGTCACTCTGATCTTAACGGCCGAGTTAGATAATGCAACTCTCTAAGACACGGTCCGGCTGAAGGCGTCCATTTTTGTTTAGCGGCGGTTCGCAGAACCGCCGCTTAGCAGACAGCGTGAACTGGACCGTGGATAAGCCAACGAGAGTCATCTTCCTCCAGGCGCAGGCTCGGGCAGTTTACACGCCTGACGCGCCAGCGAAGGATTGTCGCAGTCCTTTGCTGGCGCGTCAGGCGTGTACAACAGTTTTACACACGCTGATATGGCACGTTACACAGAATCCAGCTATGCTGCGCATTGGAAGAGACACTTTCTGGCGAGGGAAATCCTGTGGCGGTGGACAAGCGGGACCAAGATCTGGACAAGCTCGGATCCCTGCAGGGATTGCTGGGCTATCTCAATTTTGCCGGCGGCAAAACCGACCCCCGCTTCCAGAAACAGGTCAACGAAGTCTATGCGTTTCTCGCCGAGCGCGGTGAAGAGGCCCCCTGGAAAGCGCTGCACGAGCTGCTCCGCTCCGAACTCGAGTCCCTCAAAGCTAGCGGCGCGGGTGCGTTCCGAGACGTCAAGCAAGCCAAGGCTGTCCTCGAGCTCACCTTCACCAAGGTGCTTCCCACGTATCGCCAACATCACGCCGATCTGCTGTTCCATTTGAGTGATCGCGAACTCTTCCAGCCTTTCTTTTTAGTGCGGGTGTTCGAGGCCGTCTTGCTTCAGGGGCCAGCCTGGGACGATGACCGCCGGATTGGCACCGATGCAATTCGATCGCTCAACGACTACGTCGGCCACCGCCCCATCGCCATTTTGGAATCCCGGCCAAAGGGCGAGCCGTATGAGCATGAGCGGGTACGGCCCATTCCGCTGTATCTCCGTGGGGCCGGCGTCGCCTGGGGAAAATACCACGAGCTGGTCAGCAAGGCGTTGGAAATCCTTCTGGCCACCGACCCGGCATTGTTGGCGGAAGCGTATCTCGATCCCGAGCTGCTGGACGAGTTGGCAATCGATCCGCGCGCCTATGACCACGGCCACCCGGTCAACCGCCGCCCAAACTATGTCTTCGGCGAATGGGATCCCCATCATCTCGATGGCCAGAGCCGGTATCGCCGCTATGTGGCTCGCAAGTTGATTCTGGATGCGTTGCTGGACCGCGTGGAACGAGCGGAGGCGGGCAGCCGCTCCGAAATGCTATTTGAAGCGGCCGCCGTGCTTGCGGGAACCATGCTGATGGCCACGGGAACGAGCGGCAACAGCCCGGCAACCCACGACTCCTTCACCACCTTGGCCACGCTGATGCCGCGGATCGCCCGATATCGGGACAGCTTTTACGCCAACCTGCTGCAAACCGTCCAGGGCGCTCATGGCGAACGCTTGCAGCAGGAAGCCCAAACGACGCGGCAACCCTTCGGCGGCGCCCGGCAGCATCTGAATCAGTACCTGGCCCGGCACCGTGCGGCCCAGCTTCAACAGCGTCAGTTGGCGGTGCTGTTCGCGGACATGGGCTATCCCCAGGCCAGCCGTCGTGAAGCCGCCCGTATCCCCGCCGCCTCCGTGCGCTTGCTGAGCGAAATCTTTGGCCGCCTCACCACGGGACAGCTCCTCGTCGAGCAAGGCCGGCTCGCCGATGCGGCCGCGCTGTTGCCGGAGGTGGAAGACCTACTGCGGCGCGGCATCGCATGCGGGGCGTTTGTCGATCCGTGGAATATCCTCGGCTTTCAGGGACTCTTTCCGCTCTTCACCGCCCGTGAGGATAGCATCCGCGATCCGCGCATCGATGAGCTAGTCCACGTGATCGAGCACACCTTCAATCTGTACGCGCGGCTAGCCAGCGAAGCGGCCGCGGTGGGGGATAAAACCCTGGGTGCCCCGCTCCGCTCCAATTTGAAACGCCTGGCAGCGTGGTGGGACCGCTTTGCCAGCACCTCGGTCAGCGATGTACGGCGGGTGCACGGCGGCGAGACCGTGGCTTCGACGGATCATGTGGTCACCGCTCTGTCCCATTGGCACGAGCGAGGCGAAACTACCGCCGACCTGGCATTCTGGCGCGAACACCTCGAGGGCTTCCAGTCTCCCAAAGCCTTCGCGCTGGTCGTGGACGCGCTGCTCCGCAAGCATGATCACCGTGCGGCCATGGGGCTGCTCATGAATTGGCTCGGCCAGGCCGAGCGGGTGCCCTTGGAGGATGGCCAATACTCGTTCCATGCACTGGCGTTGCAATGGATTCTGAGTTTGATCGGCACTGAACGGGAGCCGGCGGGTGAATCGGGGTCGGCGCCGCGCCCGCGTAACACCATCTGGCCGTTGCTGCGGAGGTTTTTCGATCATCTGGAAGCCAACGCCGAGGAGTACTGGCAGGTGCCGGTCCTGGAGATCGGAGACGGCGGCGCGGAGAAGGAGTCCGAAGACGAAGCGGAATCGCTGTACAGTGCTGCCTACGAGGATGTCACGTACCGGGACAGCGCCGATGATAACCAGGAAGGATCCGTTGCCGACGGAGCAGAGGAGCCGGGAGAATTCGATCTCGAACGAGAAGGCGAACGCATTGCCCGCCGGCTCCGCTTTCTGTCCACGGTGGCCCGGCTGTGGCAGATTGCCGCCCATAAGGAACCGGCGGGAGGAGCGATCGCCGCAGCCAAGAGCAAGGAACAGAAGGACGCCTTTGCCCAATGGCTGGGGACGGCGCGCGAGAACCAGCAGCGGCTCTTGGCTCTGCTGGATGCAATCCACGAACATCAGGTTCCCCAACCCCTGGGTTCCTACGATTCGCTGGTCGAATACGACCGCCGCAGGCAAATGAAAGAGCAGTTGCTCTACACCGCAATCAGCACCTGTCTCGATACCGCCATGACGGTCGCCACGTTAGAAGGAGTCGTCGGCGGACCAGCATTGCCGGCCAAAGCCGACAGTACGCGGCCGCCGTGGGAGCCCCAAGCCATTCAGTTGGAGCAAGCCCTCCTGCGCGGCGATGCCGCGGCCGTGCGAGCGATCTTGCCGGCTTTCGTCGAGCTGTTTCAGCATGAGCAGCTTCTCTTGACAGCACTGGCCGACGGCGGCGAGCCGAGGCAAATCCTGCGCGTGCGGATTGCTCAAACCGTCTT
>DATGIQ010000285.1:0-4206 GCA_035295665.1 Gemmataceae bacterium
CTCGAGGAGGAATCCAAGCAAGGCAGCGGGTCCGCGACGGAGCCTTGCGTACCCGGGCTGGGCAAGTACGATGGCTGCGCTGCGGCCGAGCTGACGATTGACCCCAGCGCCAGCAGAGCTCCACCCATCCATGCTTTCGCCATGTTCGCCTCCCCTACAACGGTGTCGCCAAACCCGACCGGGACTACAAGGATCTCGCACCGGGGGCAGCCCACCGGCGCTGGCTCCAGTGTTGAACAATCGGCCATGCAACCAGCAAGCTTGAGCTTTTTGGCGCATTTGCAAAACGCGCCTCAACCGGCACAATTGGTAGCGTTTGGGGGATTTGGGTAAAATATTTCATCCCGCCGGTGGAAAAAGACTCAAGTATAACCTATGCTTTTGCGAGCTGGCTGAAGACTTCTCGGGGAACCGGAAATCCGAAGAGAGATTGACACAACTCCGATCCGAGGTTAGCGTAATATACCTTGCAGGATGCTGGATGCAGTCTCTGCCCTGGATGGGTAACACCTCCGGGACCCGAACCACGGATGGCGAGGTTGGCTCTGCGAGCCGGGAACGGTATCCGCAGGGCCGTGGCTAAACGCGGGGAGGGTTCTCAAGTCACTTGTCTCCGCGCACTTCGCCTTTCCGATCCATTTCATCCAGCGGCAAATAATTTCATGGTAGCGGCCATTGGGTACCGCCGCCGTGCAGTTTCTATTGTCGTTGTTCCTGGAGGGAGACCCACGGAAAGTCGGGAACCTGCTATGAATGCCTCAGGGATTGCTGAGAAGGCCTGTAGTCTGGCCGAGCACCTGGAGTTGCTCGTGCAGCGGCGGCTGGGGAGCCGAGTCCGAGATTTGCGCGTCGTGCTTCGGCAGGACGGCGTCATCCTCCAAGGACGCGCCGGTACCTACCACGCCAAGCAATTGGCCCAGCACGCAGCTATGGAACTGTCGGCCTTGCCAATCTTGGCCAACGACATCGAAGTGCGCTAAGCCACCGGGCGACGGGCCGGGAATCCCCGCCAGGGGCAACAGCGCCGCTGCCTTCACCCCTTCGGTACGCCTCGTACCAGCCTTTCCTGCTAGGCGGCCCCGCACCAGCACGTATAATACGGATGCGGCTTGAGCTGAAGCTTCGCTGCTCGAACCGCAGCTTGGCCCTAGAGCGCCCTCCGGAAAGATCTATCCTGCCCTCGACGCAGACCGAGCTCTACTGAGCGAGGAAGCCATGTTCCCCTATAAGCTGCCAATTCTGCTTCTGATCGCGGCCTGGTCCGGCACCAGCGCACGGGCCGACAACTGGCCCGTTTTCCGCGGCAACCCTCTTCAGACAGGGATCGCGGCGTCGCCCTTGCCGGATGCCCTCGATATCCGCTGGAAATTCAAGGCCAAAGACGGTATTGAGGGCGCGGCCGCGATCGTCGATGGAGCCGTCTACGTCGGCTGCCTGGACGAGCATTTGTACGCCCTGAATCTGGCGACCGGGCAGCTAAAGTGGACGTACCAGACCGATGCGGCCAAGGGGACAAAGGTGGGCCCGATCCGGGCGTCTCCCAGTGTGCGCGACGGGTTGGTTTACGTCGGGGATGCCGATGGCATCTTCCATTGCGTGGAAGCGGCGACTGGTACCAAACGCTGGACCTACGACACGGGAGCCGAGATCACGTCGGGCGCCAATTTTGCCGGAGACCTGGTTCTCTTCGGCTCCAGCGACGAAACCCTTTACTGTCTGTCCAAGGATGGCAAGGAGCGGTGGAAATTCCGTGTGCCCGGAGGCCCGGTCATGGGGACGCCAGCGATCGTGGATGGGCGAACCTTTGCGGCCGGCTGCGACAGCACGCTCCATGTCTTAGATGTCGCCAAAGGAACCGAGGTGGGAGGCGGCGTGGACCTGGGTGGCCAGGTTGGGGCGACCGTAGCCGTGATCGGCGAGCAGCTTTACGTCGGCACGATGAGTGGCGAGGTCCTCGCCATCAACTGGAAAAAGGGAGACATCCGTTGGCATTTTGAAGCTCCCAGAGCGAAGCAACCGTTCTACGCCTCGGCCGCGGCTACGGACGATTTGATTGTCGTGGGCAGCCGGGATAAGCGCGTGTATGCCTTGCACCGCAAATCGGGTAAGGAAGCCTGGAGTTTCCCCACGAAAAGGAAGGTCGATAGCTCGCCGGTAGTCGCCGGCCGGCGGGTCTACGTGGGCTCGTCGGACGGCAATCTCTATGTGCTCGATTTGGCCGATGGCACCGAGCAACAACACTTTGCCCTTGGCCGGGACATCACCGCCTCGCCGGCCGTGGGCGGGAATTGTCTCGTCATCAGCACGATGGAAGGCACGATTTACTGCATTGGTGCCAAGAATTGATGGGCCCTCGAGAAGGGCATCGGTTTCAGGAAAGAGGCTCCCGGCGAAGACCGGGGTGACTATGGCCAGCGCAGAGACAACCCAGGAGCAGACAGGCCTCGGCAATTATTTCGTGGCCAATTATCCGCCGTTCTCGTTTTGGAAACCTACCTATTTGCCGCAGGCCCTCGAGGCCTTGCACACATCGCCGCGGCCGGGAACCCCGCTGGGGCTGTACTTGCACATCCCGTTCTGCCGGAAACGTTGCAAGTTTTGCTATTTCCGGGTCTATACCGACAAGAATGCCCGCGATGTGGATACCTACCTCGATGCCCTCGTCCGGGAGATCGAGCTGTACAGTCAGCTGTCGGTTGTGGGCGGCCGGCCGCTGCTCTACGTTTATTTTGGCGGCGGAACTCCTTCGTTTCTGAGCGCGACACAACTCCGCAGTCTGATCGGCCGCATCCAGCAATTCCTCCCCTGGCACGGTGCCGAGGAAGTCACGTTCGAATGCGAGCCTGGCACCCTTCAGCAGCACAAGCTTGCCGCCCTGCGGGAAATGGGAATTACGCGCTTGAGCCTGGGGATCGAAAACTTCAACGATCGCATCCTTGAAGAAAATGGCCGGGCCCATCTATCCGCCGAGATTTATCGAGCCTACGCCTGGGCGCGCGACCTGCAATTCGACCAGATTAATATCGACCTCATCGCGGGCATGGTCGGCGAGACCTGGGAGAATTGGCGGGAGTGTGTGCGCAAGACGGCTGAGTTGAGCCCGGACAGCGTAACGATTTACCAGATGGAACTGCCGTTCAACACGGTCTATTCGAAGGAGCTGCGCATCATCGGCCAAGATTCACCGGGCACCGCCTCCGTGGCGGATTGGCCGACCAAGCGTGCCTGGGTCCAGTATGCCTTTGACGAACTGGGCAAGGCGGGGTACGAGGTTTCGAGCGCCTATACGGTGGTGAAAGACCGACGCCGCTGCCGATTCGTTTATCGGGACGGCCTCTGGCACGGGGCCGACATGTTTGGCACCGGCGTGGCGTCCTTCGGTCACGCCAACGGCGTGCACATGCAAAACGTCGATAGCTGGGAACAATACGTCGGCATGCTCGACAAGGGAGAGCTCCCCTTGAATCGTGCCTTGCCGGTGCAGCCACGGGAGTTGTTGATCCGCGAGATGATCTTGCAATTGAAGACCGGCCGGCTCGATCTCAGCTATTTTCGCAGCAAGTTCGGGTCGGATCCGGCCAAGGACTTCCCGCAAGAATTCGGCCAGCTCGCTCAGGAAGGGTTCCTTAGCCTGGGCGAAGAATCGATCGAGCTGACGCAGGCCGGACTTCTGCAAGTGGACCGCCTGCTGCCTATTTTCTTCGAGCCAGAGCACCGAGGCACGCGCTATACCTGAGAAGGAAGGTCCCCTAATCGATATGAACCTCCCCGCCAACTTCGCCGGACCGGACCTGGCAACGTTGTTCGCGATCTTCGGACCGGCCGAGCAGATTCCCGAACATGAATTCGTAGCTCCGGACAAAGTGCCGCCGCCTTATCATGGCTTGTTGGTGCATGAGCACCATATGACGGTCACCGTGGAAGCGCACCACGGCAGCCTGGTGGATGTGCGTGTCCTGGCCCGTCGCCACCATGGCGATTCGTATGCCCGCAAGATTCTGCTCGTTCTTCAGAGCACCGGCCGAATTGTGCAATTTGGCATTGCTCGGGTCAATCTCCGATATTGCAGCCCGGCAGTGCGTGCCGAGATTTTGGCAGCTCGGACGCCCTTGGGGCGCATTCTCATTCAACATAATGTGCTGCGGCGGATCGAGCCCACCGCCTTTTTGCGAATCCTTCCCGGGCCGGCGCTGCAGAGCTGGTTCG
>DATGIQ010000286.1:0-9547 GCA_035295665.1 Gemmataceae bacterium
GGGCACTTTTCCAAGTTACCCTGGTACGGTCAACGGATTTGCAGCGTGTTGGACTTAAACGAGATAGATCGTGAACCTTCCGTCCGTTGACGGGGCTGCCGGCACGCCGTTTCCCAAGGGCGCCAGTCTAAACCGCATGCGGCTCGAATTTTTGCACCTTCGGTAACACTTTTTTCGTAAGCATCCCGAGATTTCAAGCGCGAGCGCTCGTTTTGGGCATGTTGTTACGTTTATTATGTCGGGCGGTGCCGAACCGTATTGGTTGCGGCGCACGCCTGTTACGGTCCCGAGTCGGCATTTTGGAGGAGGTGCACATGAGGCAGGACAAACTGATTCGCTGGGCGGCCATTCCGCTCGTCATGATCCTGTACGCTTCGACCGCGAAGGCGGACCTGATCGCCTGGTACCCACTGCACGGCGATGCCACCGCAATGGTCGGCGTGGACGGCGATTTAATCAATGGGCCTACGCCCGCGCCGGATGAGAAGGGCAATCCGAACGGAGCATTGAATTTTCAAACCGATCCCAATGATTCATTTAGTTTCAGTCCAAGTAATACCGGCAGTTATGTGAGCGTGCAGGGCGGCGGTGGGCTCCCCGGCCTCCCGCGGGGTACCATTGCGTTGTGGGTGAACTGGTCTGGGCTGCAAGGTCAGGCCTACACGGCCAGCAAGACTTACGGGCCCGTCCTCGCTCGACAATCCAACGGCAAATATTCAAACAACATCTTGGGGATCAGCGACTTTGACCCGAACGTGGGCACGCTCACTTGGGCGCCCTACAATGCTGGCGCGCCCGCCCTCGTGGGTGGAACACCCGTGGGAGATAACGTCTGGCATTTTGTCGCCGTGACTTTTGACGGGACTACGGGCAACCAAAACTTGTACTTGGACGGGAGCTTGGACGGCAGCCCTTCGGCAGTAACTTTGAATCCCGATACGAGTGCCCCGCTCACCATTGGCGCTTGGATCGGAGATGGCGCCGGTTACTCCAACAGTACGATCCATGATCTGTATATCTTCGATACCGTATTGACCCAGGACCAGATTAACACCCTGAAGATGACGGGCATGCCCCCCCCGTAGTAGCGACCGGCTAAAACATCGGCCCATTGCAGAAGGCCATCGCCGAATTCGTGCGGTGGCCTTCTTTTATGCGCACCGGTTACCCCTAAAGAAATCGCCTGTTGCGTTGAATCTCTCGGACGTCGTCCGCGATCATCAAAGCAAATGCAGAGCGTGAAGCGCGGAGCGTGAGGAGCGGTCCAACGGGGCAGGAACTCTTTAGCCTCAAAGCAGCCACCGACTCTATCGGCCGCGTGGTCTACAGCCCGCACGGCAAGCGCGTGGCCAGCTCGGGCCGCACGCTGAAAGTCTGGGATGCCCAGACGGGTCAAGAGTTGCTCACCCTTAAGGGCGGCGGCCGCAGCGTGATCTTCAGGCCAAACGGCCACCACCTGGCCAGCGCCACGGATGACGGCCCGGTGATGATCTGGGATGCCACGCCGCTGCCGGAGAAACCGTGACCGCAAGCAGGTCGACGCGACGAATGGATGCGGATGCAGGCGGCGGACTTTCCGCCGCCTCGTTCTTCTCTCGGGGAGTCGAATGCCTGTCATCGCTCGAGCTTTATCGGCGGCGGCCTTGTGGGCGGAATAGACTTGAGGTGCTCGCTCGATGCCGTCACGCCTGGAGCGTTGGCTGCTCCGGTCGATGTGACCTCAGCACATTGCCGCATCGCGTCGCCTGCTACCAGCTCACCGCCGCAGGGCTGGAGTTGGTTACGGCTCGCCTTGACCCGACAAGAGCTGGCTGACCCGAGGCCGAAGTCGTCGATTACGGCACGCGCTTTTTGTTGGCCACACAATAGAGCTTTCCCTGCGCGCGGATGAAAATCTGTCCGCCCGCGAAAGCGGGTGACGCCTGGCACAGTCCCTCCAGAGGATTGCGGGCCAGTTCCTTATATTCCCGAGCCGCAGCGATGACGACGGTGGCACCGTCCTCGGCCAGGCAGTAGATGCGTCCCTCAGCCAACACCGGCGAAGCCGAGTAGGCGCCGCCCAGGCGCTCCCGCCACAAAGGCTTGCCGTTGGCGGCGTCCAGGCACACAGCAATGCCCGTTTCCTTCACGCAGAAGAGCAGGCCGTCGGTATAGAGGAACGACGGCATCATGGAGACGGTGTCGCGCGATTCCCAGGCGATATGGGTGGCCGTCACATCGCCCTTGCCATCCGGCTTGATGGCCCGCATCGCGGGCGCCTCATACCCGGATGCTGTATAGACGAGGCCTTGACCATAGACGATGGAAGGCACCACGCCTTCGCCCTGACTCTTGACGTTCCAGATTAGCTCGCCGGTGTCTGGGTTGAAAGCCTGCACGACGTCACCGCCGGCGCTGATGAGCAAGGGGTTGCCACCCACATCAATCACCATGGGCGTGACGTGCCCCTGGCGGGAAAGGCCGCGCCGGCCGCGCCAGCGATCCTTGCCAGTCTGCTTGTCGAAGGCGGCTACAAAGGCGCCCTCCCAGGCCTGCTTGAACCCCCGTTTTGAGTCCTTCTCGTCGTTGCCGTCGAAGGGCATGATCAGCATGTCCTTGTACAGGATTGGCGAGGCACCCAGTCCGTGGATGCTGAAAAAGGCGATGTCCTGCCGGCTCCAGGCAATGTTGCCATCAAAATCCAGGGCGGCCAGACGGCCGCCGTTGAAAGCGACATAGAGGAGTTTTCCATCGGTCACGGGCGTGGGCGTGGCCTGCGAGTTCTTGGGTCGAGTCTTTTGGGGCACCTGGCGCACCACCTCTTTGTCCCAGAGCAGTTTGCCGTTGTCGGCGTCGAAACAGAGCGCATGGCAGGATATGCCCTGCTCGGTGGCTGTGGTGAGGAACAAACGATTGCCCCACACCACCGGCGACGACCAACCCACTCCCGGCACTTCGACTTGCCAGGCGAGGTTTTCCTTGAGGCTCCATGTCAACGGCAAGCCTTTCTCGCTGGAAATCCCCTGCCCGGTCGGCCCTCGGAAGCACGGCCAGTTCTCCGCTGCGCATGGAGCCGTGAGCCATACCATCAACAACGCGGCAACTCCGCAGGTTCTCGAATACAACCAGGTAGTCAAATAAATATCCTCATGAGACCTTTTATCACGGGATCTGAAAACGAATGCGGCGGTGCTTCACCTGGCCGCCATCTCCCTCTAGGCCGAGGAGTGAGACAGTGTAAAACGCCCGCGCCGCCATCCGCGCGAGCCGTCTCGGTTCTTCGCGCTTGCACGCCGAGGGACGCATGCCTTCTCATCCTATCCGGCATGACGGGATCGCAAAGAGCGCTTACGCGGTCCCTGTCGATGTGGGCGATAGGTTCCCTGCTTATTAAGGACCATCGAGCGCACTTCGGTCCTCTCGACCTCCGCGCAAGCCGAAAACCGTAACGCGCTCCGGACCGACACGCCGCTGCACCTTCAGGGGTTGCCAGTGGCCATGTAGCGGTCAAATAGCTTTGGTAGGACCGCACCCAGTTTGCAGCTGAATGGCTGTCCCCCTCGGCCCGTGAACGCGCACGGTTTAGCTTGTCAGCCGCACTCCCAGTTCTTCCAAACGTTGCCGCAGCAATTCCATATCTTCCTCGGCGACCACCAAGGCCGTCGGACCGAGGCGTTCACGAATCAGAGCCCGTGTGCCGGGCCACTGCACCAGGCCTTCGGCCAATTCCGGCGTGGCCACGCGGAGCACCATTTGCGCCCGTAGCGTTGGCGGGGGCGTCTGCGATCCACTGAGCAGCAGCCGGGCCGCCGGCGACAGGGGCTGGCCGGAACGTTGCACGAACCATTCGTCCAGCTCGCGGATGCCCAAGCCCCCATCGCTACCGCCGGCCAGCGATGCCGGGGTCAGTCGATAGCGATGTTGACCGTTGGACCCCGGACGGTCCACGGCTTCGGCAAAGCGCTGCAATTGAATCTCCAGGAGCAGGTCTGATCGCCCCACGTCTACCGATATGGTCACGCCGTCGGAATCCACGGCGACGCACTTCTCCGGAGGCAGCGCATAATCACGCGTGCCGGTCAACCGGAAATGGCGAAAATCAATCGCCTGTTCGTCGGCCACCAGGAGCATGCGTTCCGACAGCCTCACCCCCGGCAAGCCCCGCGCCAGGGCTTCGTTCAGGTGGCTGGCATCGGAAAACTCGAAGAGCGTGGCCGAGGGATAGACGCTGATCCGTTCCCGTTTATCTGCCCAGGTTCGCAGCGATTCAATCACCGCCGGAGGTGTCGGCCGCATGCCGTGTTGCTCCAGCGTCTGCATGATCATTTCGAACGTGAAGCCGTTCTCCAGGGCCCGGTACACGGCACCGGCTTGAATCTGGAGCGTGCAGGCCGAGCCAAAGCCTTTCCAGGTCGCGAACCGGCTCAGACGGTTGATCAGGCCCGGCGTCAAGGCTTGGCGGTAGACCACGATCTCGAGATTGGGTTGCGTGAGCAGCGTCTGCGCAAAGGGAGCCGCCGTGGAGGGCGGTGCGGCAATCCCGAGCAGCCAACGTCCCATCGGCGAAAGGCGAACGACCCACTGGCCCGTCGCATCTCGGGCAGCCTGGAGCATGCGCAATTGGTACGCAAAGCCCAAGAGGAAGGCAGGCACCCAGCTGGGACGCTGGGATCGGGACTTGGCTGCGCTCCAGTAAGGATGATTCTCCCCGAGCCAATGATCCAGATCGTTGAGATCTGCCCAGGCGTCTTCCGGGAGCTGCGCCAACCGCAACAGCAGCAACAAGGAGGCCGACGGATACGGATTGGCCGAAGGCGGCGGAGCGCACCAGCCCTCCTGGGGATTCCACGCTTCGAGCAAGGGGAGGTTCGCCCACAGCGAAGCCAGCGCACTGGCCAATCCTTCATCCCAATGGGAAGGGAGGGAGCCGGCGCGGAGTTCTTCCTGATCCGCTACAAGCGCCTGTTCGTACTGGGCCAGGCTGACGGCCAGGAGACCGAGATCGGGCAATTCTCCCAGATTATCGACCGGCGGGGCGCTCAGAAGCGGATCGCTCCGCAGTCGGTCCAGGTCCCGCTTGAAGAACCCCCCCTGCTGGGTTCGGCGCAGCGGCGCGGCATCGACCAACTGCCAAAGTGCGGCAAGGCGCAACGGCCATTCCAGGCCATCGGCCTCATGGATGCTGCTGGCCGCGGAAACGGCCGGGCAGGCCGGCAAGCCAAGGTCAGTCCCCAGGGCCCGTGCCATCACCAGCGGGTGGGCGAAGACGACGAAGGCGGACGCACTCCCCTGCCCCAGCCATTGCTCGAAGGAATCTAGCGTGGCTGAAAGCTCCGGATAAAGAAGGCCCGCCTCAAAGATTCGCAGGATCGCTTCCGGTCCTCCCGCGCAGCCCAAGGCCGCAAGCAATTCGAGAAGATTGCCCAATCGCCAGCGTGGCTGCCGGCTATGTCCGACACAAGCAAGCAGGCGGCGAGCCGGCAGATCCAGTTCGCCCAGCCGCCGATCGACCAGAGCGGCGTCGCTCAGGGCCGTGACGCACCGCTCGACAAGCTCCGAAGCCGGCCATTGGTTGCGCGTCTTGACTAGCCGGGCCGAGACCCGTCGCAGCAGAGCCTCCCCATAATGGGGCAATGTCTGCCGCAGGTGTTCGGACCAGGAGGCTGGGTCTGGGAAAAGCATCATGCAAAACAAGCAGTCGGGAGTCCGGCTCAGGGACCAGTGACGACGCGGGGAGTATGTCCCATTTTTTGCAGCTCCTGGATGACGGCATCAATCCGGCCGGGCCGCACCAGGAGGACACGATCGGTCAAGCGTCCGGCGATGTCGGGAGCCAATTTCTTGCGGGCCAAGAGCTCTTCCGCCAGCACGGCATCCTCGGTCTGAACGAGGCAAACGCGGCGGTGCAGCTTCACAGGAATCCGGGCTCCCGAACTTGGACTGGACATAGCATGCTCAATTCGCAACTTCGAAGGCAACCTCTTCCGTGGCCCGTGTCCCGTTTTGCGCGAGCAGCTCGGCGCCATCAGCGATGCTGTAGCTGTAGCCCTGTTCTGTCAAAAACAGCTGGCGGTGATGAGCGAAATCCAGTTCCCGGGTGTCGCGGGTCACGAGGGTGTAAAAATGCGCACATTGCCCACCGGGTTTGGGGCGCAGGATGCGGCCCAATCGCTGGGCTTCTTCCTGGCGTGAACCGAATGTTCCGGAGACCTGAATCAACACGTTGGCATCGGGGAGGTCGATGGCAAAGTTTCCCACCTTGGATAACACCAGGTGGCGCACCTCACCGCGCCGGAACCGATTGTACAAGTCCTCGCGCTCCGCGCTGCCGGTTTGACCCGTGATGAGAGGAAGCCCGAACCGTTTGCTCAACCGCCGCAGCTGCTTGAGATACTGTCCGATGATCAAGACCCGGTTGCCGCGGTACCGCTCCAGGAGACGGCCGACCACTTCTTCCTTCACTGGATTCTCGCTGGCAATCCGGTACTTGTTCCGCCATTCCGCCACGGCATATTCCATGCGCAGCCCTTCCGGCAGAGCGATCCGGACCTCAGAGCAATCCGCTTCGGCAATCCAGCCGCGGGTCTCCAGCTCGCGCCAGGGGACATCGTATTTCTTGGGCCCGATCAGCGAAAACACATCTTCCTGGCGGCCATCCTCTCGGATCAGCGTGGCCGTCAAGCCGAGCCGGCGCCGGGCCTGGATCTGGGCTGTCACGCGGAAGACCGGTGCCGGCAGCAAATGGACTTCATCGTAGACAATCAGGCCCCAATCGTGCTGATCAAAGATTTTGAAATGGGGAAAGTCTTCTTTCTTGTCCGGCCGGTGCGTCAGGATCTGATACGTGGCCAGCGTCACCGGGGCGATCTCTTTGGTTTCCCCGGTGTATTCGGCGACCTGGTCCTCGCCGAGGTCAGTTTTGTCGAGGATTTCACGATGCCATTGTTTGACGGCTGTGATGCTGGTCGTGAGCACCAGGGTGGAACGCTGCAACAAGGCCATGGCGGCGATGCCGACAATCGTCTTGCCGGCACCGCAAGGCAAAACAATTACACCGCTACCGCCGCGGACATCGCCCCCGGCGTAGAAGATCTCCGCGGCATCGCGCTGATAATCCCGAACCTGGAATGGCATTCCTGAACTGGCCAACGAGCGGAGCTGCAAGGGCAGAGCAGCCCCTTCCGTGTAGCCGGCCAAGTCTTCGGCCGGATAGCCGACCGCAATCAGCGCCTGCTTTAAGACGCCGCGGTGGGCCGCATCGACGTGGAAGCTCTCCTTATCGACGCGCTTGCCCAGGTACTGGCGGACCTTGGGCTGGCGAACGAGCTCTTCCAAGAGGGGATGGTCGGAGCACGTGAGCCTCAGATTCTCTTCGGAACGCTCCAACCGCACCCGGCCATAGCGGCCCACCAGATCGGTGATGTCGGCGGCCAGGTTGGAAGGCAACGGGAACTTGCTGTACCGGCGTAAGACCTCGACCATCGCCTCCGCGCTCATGCCGGTGGCGGCGGCATTCCACAAGGAGAGAGGGGTCAGCCGATAGGTGTGAATGTGTTCAGGACTCTTTTCCAGCTCCGCAAAAGGAGCCAGGGCATCACGAGCTTCGGTGTACCGCGCGTTGTCGACCTCGGCCAAAACGGATCGATCCCCCTGCACAATGAGCGGATTGCTGGGGTCGTAATTCATTCGCTGGTATACCTTTGCGTCCAGAACTGAGGAATTCCGATCCACTGCAAAACTGAAGTTTAGTGGCTTGGCAGCAAGCGTGCAAGGCGAAATGTGGAACGGGTGGCGGAAATGGGTGGCGGGTGGCGAGTGGCGGGTGGCGGGAGAAAAGACCGAGAAGAGCAAGCAAAGGCACCGGCCTCTTTTCCCGCCACCCGCCACCCTTTGTTAGTGTCCGAGGAAGTCGTAGAGCGCGTAGCCCTGATTGCTGCCCTGCCCGAGGTAGCTGTTATTGCCGCTACATCCGCCATCGACCGTGCCGAAGAGGGTCGTAACCTATGCGGCGGAGAGTGAATTGCTGCCGCTGCTGAGCATGACCGCCAGCTCGTAGCCCACCCAGAGGTTATTCTGCGAATTGTTCAAGGTCACCGTATCGGTGCCGGTGCCGGCGTCATCGATGCTGAGCCCGCCCTGGGTGGTGTGTGTGATGGTGTCACTCTCCAGGTTGATGTTGAGATTGTCGTTGGCGCTGCTTTGGGCCTGGATGGTCAGGTCGAGGCAGGCCGTATTCAGGACGCTGATTGTTGGGCTGCCGGCACCCACGGTGATGTTGAGGTCATTGCGGGCCGTGATGTTGCTTAGGCTGACGGTGTCCGGACCGGTGGCACCGAGATTGAGGACATCGGCGGTGATGCCGGAGAGCGTGAAGTTATCGCTCCCGGAGCCGGCGTTGAGGACGATGCTGCCTGGGATGGTGGTGCCTGAAGGCGTCCCTGCATTGCCAACGGTGATTCCGGAGAGCGTAAAGCTATCGGCACCGGCGCCCGCGCTGATGGTAATGCTGCCGGGGATTGTGATACCCGAGAGCGTTACGTCGTTGTTGCCGTCGGCCAGGGAGATCGTAATCGCGGAGACTCCACTAAAGGAGGCGGGAGCGGTCGAGCCGTTGATCGTGCTGGCATCGCCGGTAACCAGGAGATTGCCTTGGGGATCTTGGGTCACCGTGAAGCCACCCCCGGCAGCAACCGTGAGCGTGAGGGTGCCACTCGCATCCAGGATCGTCGTCACATCGCCCCGAATGGGCGGAGCGGTAACCGTCTCGTAGCCCCACATCCGGCCGGTACTGGCCGCATACGTATTGTCCCCGTTGTAGCGGGCCGTAATGGTATGGCTGCCAACCGGCAGCGCCGAGGTCGTCAACGTGGCGATGGCATAGGAGCCCCCGTTCGTGAGAGCCACGGGAGCGGCGAAGTTTACCCCATCGACCTGGAACTGGACGGTACCGGTGGGCAGGAGGTAGGAGAAGGGAGAAACCGTCGCGGTCAAGGTGACCGGCTGGCCTGCCTGAATGGTCGAGCTGGAGGTGGTCACCTGCGTGGTCGTGGGCGTGCTCCCCGTACTGCTCACGGTCAGACCGCCTGCCAAGGTGCCAGTGCTACTCACAAAGATGGCATCGCCGCTGTAGGTGGCGGTGATCGTTTGGGTTCCCGTCGTGAGCAGGGAGCCGGTGAAGCTGACCGTGGTTACGCCGCCTACGGTGCTTAACGTTCCCTGGCCCATGCTCGTGCCGTTGTCGTAGAACGTCACGGTGCCGGTTGGGTAGCCCACGGCTGTACCGGGCGGCACCGTGATGCTCACGGTGGCCGTGAAGGTGACCGATTGACCGTATCGAGCCGTATTGGCCGGAGAAGTAACCGTCGTGGTAGTTCCAATTGTGCTGGCCGCGCTCACCGTCTGGGTCCACGTTCCACTGCTCGTAAGGAAGCTGCCGTCGCCCCCGTAGCTGGCAGTGATGGTGTGGGTGCCTGCGGTCAGGCTGGCGGTGCTGAAGCTGGCTGTGGTGACGCCGCCTGCGGTGCTCAGCGGAGCCTGGCCCAGCGTGGTCGAACCATCGAAGAAGGTG
>DATGIQ010000287.1:0-2999 GCA_035295665.1 Gemmataceae bacterium
GCCACGAAGAGCTGCATCAGCACCGAGATCAGCTCGTGCAGAATCAGGGCGACGATGAAAATGACGAGTAGGAACAGCGCACCTCGGTATAGCGCGCGGGAAGCGCCGAGCTCACCCAGGTAGTCGATGGCCCTATCCTACTCCCACGGTAGTTTGCTCGCACGCTGCGCTTGGGCGCAGAGACCGTTGCCGTGGCGCGTTTGCACCGGGCGGATGTGCTGAACGTCAGATGTTTTTTCTCGCGCGCGTTGTGCAAGGAAGAACCCGCCTCGCGCGACCACAAGCAGCCAGGTTCCAACATCGCTCCCCACACTCCAATTTTGCTTCACGGAGTCACCGCCGCAAGTGGAACCTTCGTATTCGACATCCGCGCTATAGTGGAAGTTTGTACTCCCTCGGCCTCTCTAGCAGGCCGCGGAAGAAGGGCTTGTGTTGACTGTGCGAGTGGAATCGTAGGGCGAAATTGAAGTTCGACTGGTGCGTGAGCCCTCGCGATGAGGGGTGACGCCGCCGCGTGAGGTGGTCTGACGCGTGGCCGCTGGGTTAGGCTGGCTCGAATCGGGGCAACCCCAGCGTGCGGCGGAATCCGCCAGTGGTTTTGATCCAGCCAAATGTTTCTTCTACTCGCTTACGGATTCTCTGACTGATCGCATACCCCACATGTCGTGTCGTTCGGCCATCGATCGCACTGCGCCGTCCACTCGTGTTCTGGCTCACGTGTTGCGTCACCTTCCGCTCACGCAGGTCGGCCACACACGCTTGGGTGTCGTAGCTGGTATGAAGATGGCAAGCAGTTCATGCTGAATATCGACGTACAGGAGAGGGACGGTGCGGGCTCCCACAGTCACGGGGTTGAAAGCCGATGCACTAGCGAGTTTTGCTTGCAGGTACCGGGCATGGCACGACGTGGCGATGGGAGGAACACTTCGTTCCCGCTGAGCGCGAGACCAATGGACCAGTCACGTCGGGGCCGGTCGCCAAGAGCTATGGGCTTCGAGCCCGGTGTCGTAAGTGACCGCCCACCGACCCACCCGGGTGAGCTACGAGCTCGGAGAGGTAAGTGCCGTCTGGCCCATTGGACCGCGCTCAGTGGGAACCGAGCGTGTGTCCGCGCTGCCCCGCCGTGGACGGCTGGTCCGGTGGTCTCGCACAGGAGGTAGAGTATGTCCCGCTGGATTGGTCTAGACTTGCACAAACGGGTGCTCGAGGTGTGCATCGTCAATGACGTCGGTGCCGTCGAAAGCCGGCATCGCGTGACGGTGACACGGGAACAGCTCAAGGCGTTCGCACAGGACCATCTGCACAGCGAGGATCGGGTGGCCGTCGAGGCGACCACCAACACCTGGCCGGTCGTCGAGCTCCTACGACCGTTCGTGGCCGAAATCGTGGTATCCAATCCGATGCGCACCGCAGCGATCGCCGAGGCGAAAGTCAAGACAGACAAGGTGGATGCGGCGACGCTAGCGCAACTGCTGCGTGCACAGTTCTTGCCCGGTGTGTGGCAGCCGGATGCGGCCACAGCTCAACTCCGTCAACTGACCGGTCGCCGGTCGGCGTTGGTCGGGGACGCTACAGCCATTAAGAACCGTATTCACGCCATCTTGCATCAGCGGCTGATTCCCAATCCGTCGTGCAAGCTGTTCTGCCAGCAAGGAAAGGAATGGCTCCAGAAGGTCCTGCTCGAGCTGGAGCCAGATGATCGAGTAGCGATCGAGCGGGACCTGCACTTGCTGGAAGAGCTCGAAGCAGGCATTGCTGAAATCGAGCAACGCATCTTTTGCATTGGTGGGGCCGATCATCGCCTGAAACTTCTGATCACACTTCCGGGTGTTGACGTGCTGTGCGCCCAGACATTGCTTGCTGCGCTCGGCGACGTATCACGCTTCCCAGACGGTGATCATGCGGCCAGCTACCTGGGGCTGGTGCCAAGTACCAAGCAGTCGGCCGCGCACATCTACCACGGTCCGATTACGAAGGCCGGTCGAGGGCATGCGCGTTGGATGCTGGTGGAAGCCGCACAACATGTTGCCAATCATCCGGGTCCATTGGGCGTGTTCTTTCGCCGTCTCGCCAGCAAGAAGGGTCGCAACGTGGCCGTCGTCGCCACCGCTCGGAAGCTGGTAGTGCTCGCATTCGAACTCTTGCGCCGCGATGAACCGTACCGGTATGCGCTACCCCGACCAACAAGTCAGAAGCTGAGCCGTCTGCGCATGCGAAGTGGTGGCCCCCGCCGCGTCACTGGATGCTCCAAAGGAACGCGCGCCAGCGCCAAACTATCCACCGGTGAACCCTGCCGCACAGTGAAGCCGCTGATGACCGTGTACGCCGATGAGAACTTGCCCAGTCTGCCGCCGCCACCAGACGGCGAGCGACGACTCCAGCGACGTGCCCAACTTGCCGCCTTCGTGGCCAGCCTGGCCGAGCCGCAGGTACGCCCTATCCGCAGACGTGCTGCCACCTCGGTCGCACCGACGAGCGCCGAGACGGTCGACGCGTGACTGGCAGCTTTGAGACTGCCGGCGAGTGTGCGGCCCGCCATCACTGCTGTGTGGTGGCTCCGCGGCTGCCGGCGACAAATCGACATGGCGCAATGCCCTCTCGTCCTCGCCCATCAAGGCGCCAGATGCTGCGCTACCGCTCCGTCAGATCGGCTCTGGCTTGACAACTTCAGAGGTAGCCCTTGTCCGCTCCCAACGTCTGGGGTCGAAACCCATCGTCGCGCGCCTCGTCGATCAGTCGGGGCACCACATCCCCTTCGGCCGTGCCGGTGGCCTGCGTCACCTGAAGGCCAACCAGGAGTCCGTTGTGGTTTTCCATGAGCGCGTGGGCGGCATATGCCAGGCGGGCTTCTTTGCCCGGACCCTTTTTGGCCAACAGTGCTTCGGGATCAGTCCGACTCTGATGCGTCGCATTCGAGCGCTGCTCCCCATGGAAGTCCACCCACCGATTGCTGGGTGTGCCGCCGTCGGAGCCCTGGTTAGGTGGCTCGTCTCGAGGTC
>DATGIQ010000288.1:0-3271 GCA_035295665.1 Gemmataceae bacterium
CCGTCTCCCCTTCCGCATCGTCGAGCTGCCGAGTGTGCCCCAGCCGGAGGCCTATACCGAGGGGCAGAGTGCACTCGCTACCGGCGTGACCTCGTAATGGGGAGTACTGCGATTCGTCTTCGCGTTCCCATCTCCGCGTGAACGATTCGGCCGTGCCCGGTCATTGAGAATTGGCTGCCTCTAAACAACTACCACGATCTCAGCCCGACCCGTTTGGCGCAAGACGTTAATTCCGACATGTTGGGCGTGCCGCTGAAGCAACAGGTCCACCGAAGCCTCTCCTACCTTCAGATTGCAGATCCGCACCTCCTTCAGAGATTCCGGCAGCAGCGGATGTTGGAAGCAGATTCTCGCTTCGGTGCTACGGACCTGGAGCCCCAGCGCCGCTTGCAACAGCAAGAACACCGCGGCCGCCGACCAGGATTGGGGGGCGCAGGCGACGGGGTAAAGCGTCGGTCCTTCACCCGGCCGCAGCACAAAGCCACAGAATAGCTCGGGCAAACGGTGCAGATCCACAAATCGGCTGGCCTCGTAGAGACCAGTCAAGACATCGAGGGCAGCGGTCTTCAAGCCGTAACGATCGAGCCCTGCTGCAATCAGAGCGTTGTCATGGGGCCAGACGGAGCCGTTGTGATACGACATCGGATTGTACCGCACCTCGGTGGCGGCCAAGGTTCGGATCCCCCACCCGGAAAACGAATCGTTGCGGAGCAGTACGCGGGCCACGCTCCCGGCTTGCTCTGGGGAAGCAATCCCGGTGAACAGACAGTGGCCAGCGTTGGAGCTACGCACCCGGCAAGGGCGTTTGTCGCCGTCCAGCGCCAGCGCATAGGTGCCGAGATCCTCGCACCAAAACGCTTGCGTAAACCGCTCCTGGAGGGTGCGGGCTTGCTGGAGCAGCCGTTGAGCCTGGTCCGCATGGCCAAGCACGGCAGCCAGCTCGGCCGCCCGGCAGCGGGCCGCGTAAACGTACCCTTGCACCTCGCACAGGGCAATCGGTCCCTGCGCCAGGCTCCCATCGGCGTGAAAGACCGAGTCATGCGAATCTTTCCATCCTTGCTGGACCAGTCCCGTTGGCGAACGGCGAAAATATTCGACAAATCCGTCCCCGTCTCGGTCGCCATAGGTGTCGATCCATTGCAGAGCCAGTTCAATACTAGGCCAAATGCTCTTAATGAACCGCTGGTCTCCCGTCCGTTCGTAGTAGGCACCAGCCAGGAGTACGAACAATGGCGTGGCATCCACGCTGCCGTAGTATCGGCCGAAAGGGATTTCACCCAGGGCTGCCATCTCCCCGCCGCGCGTTTCATGGAGGATCTTTCCCGGCTCGGCGTCCTGCGCTGGATTGATTTCCCGCGCTTGCGTAGCGGCCAGGTAAGCCAGGACGCCGCGTGCAAGCCCCGGATCGAACCACAGACACTCCAGAGCCGTGATCAGGCCGTCGCGACCGAAGACCGTGCTGAACCAGGGCACGCCGGCAAAGGGGTAAGGGCCCTCCGCCGTCTGCGTGGTCATCATGTACAAGTCGGTCAGGCTGCGTTTGAGCCAGGCATTGAACTGGTCGCTGGAAGTGGCCGTCTCACAAATTGCAGTCCGGACCCGCTGGAGCGAACTCTCCACCGCGGCAAAAGCCTCCGCATGACTCAGGGCCCGCGTTTTCCTTTCCCCAATTTCACAGGAAACCGACATGAGAAACGTCGCTTCGTCCTTCGGCCGCAAGGCAAGATCGAAACGCACTTCGGTGTCGTCGATGGCCGTGGGCGGCGGCGCGAACGCAAGCCGGGTCCGGCGAATCACGCCGTCGAGACCTTGGTAGGCAAAGACAAGCGCGCCCTGCTCGACTGCCGGCTCCTGGAAGTGACCGCGCGCTTTCCGCTTCGTTCCGCGCACTTCGAAGATGTCGGCAAAGTCGGCTTCGACGTGAAGGGAGAAAGAGGTTTGAATGGGAGCCAGGCCATAGTTCCGGATCCGAAAGCTGGCATAGCAAACACCGTCCCACAGGAAGATGGCCCGGGCCAAGTGGAGGGTGCCACGCGGGATGACCAGTTGCTCCTCGACGTAGATATCGGGGTTGGTCAAATCCACGGCGAGAAGATCGTTATCCTCCTTGATCGTCGAGCTCAAGAACATCGGTCGGTCTTGACCCAAGCGGAGGATGAGGCAGGAAAGAAACCGCGTCCCTTCGTGGTAGAGGCCTTCTTCCCCTAACCCTGCGGTCTTGATATCGCCATAGTGATCAAAGACGGCAAATGTCTCGCCATGCTTGAGGACGCGGCTTAGCTCATCGGCCAGCGGCGAAGGGGTAACGATGTAGAAAGGGCCTGTTTTGACGCTGCTTCCTCTCAATCCCCGCCGTGGCTTGGCTGTCCTGGTCCCTACATACTTGGAGGAATCACCCTTGTTCATGATACCTTCCAGTGGTCTCGAACCGGCCATGCGCCGACGCAGCCCGGATCGAGCCGCTGCCGCCGCCCGTTGGCGAAGGGTCGGGAACGGGTTATGTGGAGTCCCCTTTGATCGGTCCGAGGAGGTTCGTCTCCGATCAGGCGACAATAGATCCGCACATAATCCCGGACCATTCGTGCGGCCATAAAGCGCTTCTCGAAGACTTGCCGGCACCTCCTTCGGCTGAGGGTGGCGACTCGTTCCACAGCTTTCGCCGCTTCATCCACCTGCTCGACGATCCAGCCCGTGACGCCGTCCTCCATGATCTCCGGCACAGATCCCCGGCGATAGGCAATGACTGGTGTGCCACAGGCCATGGCTTCAATCATGACCAGTCCAAAGGGCTCCGGCCAATTAATGGGAAATAGCAGGGCGTAGGCGTTTCCCAAGAACTCATCCTTGTCTCTGCCTCCAACCTCGCCTACGAATTCCACGAGCGCTTTCGAATCTCTGACTAACGGCTCGATAGTCGTGTGATAATAATCTCTGTCAGCGTCGGCAATTTTGGCAGCGATCTTGAGTTGCATGCCGCAGCGGCGGGCGATCGCAATGGCCTGATCCACGCCCTTTTCCGGGGAGATGCGGCCAAGAAACGCCAGGTATTGGCCGGGCTTCTCGCGGAACGTGTGCAGGTTTTCCGGCAAGCCATGATAAACCGTCCCCTGCCAGTTGGCCCACGACACCGGCTTGCGCTGCGCGTCGGAAATGGAAACGACGGGCGTATCGGAGAATTCCCGGTACAGTGGAGCGAGCTCTCGGAGATCGAGCCGGCCATGCAGTGTCGTGACATGCGGACAGCTTTGCCGGCGGGAGAGCGGAAAATGCA
>DATGIQ010000289.1:0-14746 GCA_035295665.1 Gemmataceae bacterium
CTACCGGCAATGGCACGAACGGCAATGACGCGAAAATGGCGCACGACCAAACGCGGGTCCCGCTCGGGCGCATCGATCATAATCCGTACCAACCACGCAAGACGTTCGATGACGATGAGTTGGCTGGCCTGTCCGCGAGCATCCGGACGCATGGAATTTTGCAGCCTTTGGTCGTACGTGCCGTTGGCGACCGTTACCAGCTTGTCGCCGGCGAGCGCCGCCTCCGTGCCGCCCAGGCTGTGGGTTTCGAAGAAGTCCCGGTTCATGTGGTCGATTTGAATGACCAGCAGATTCTGGAAGCGGCCTTGGTGGAGAACATCCAGCGGACCGACCTCAACCCCATCGAAAAGGCTCAGGGCTTTCAGGACTACTTGCAGCGATTTCAAATGACGCATGAGCAGCTGGCCTCGCGGTTGGGGCTCGATCGCTCGACCGTGACCAATTTGGTTCGGCTCCTGGAACTGTCCCCGGAAGTGCAGACCGCAGTCCGGGTCGGGCAGATCTCGGCCGGCCATGCTCGCGCTCTCCTGGCGATCCCCGACCCCGAGCGGCAGCTTGCCCTGTGCAAAGAGATCATTGCCCGCGGCCACTCGGTCCGTACCGTCGAAGCCCTGGTCAAGGAACAACGATCGGAGCCCACCGCGGAGGCTCCGAAATCCAGCTCGGACAAAACCAGGCACGTCCAGTCGATCGAGGATGAGCTCCGGCTGATGTTGGCCGTGCGCGTGGAGATTCGGGTCAAGGGGAAGGACAAGGGACAGATCATTCTGGGCTTTGAATCCAACGATGATTTCGAACGGCTGCTGGCGGTGCTGCACAAGCCGGCCAATGGCTAAGAGACACGAACCAAAAGGGGGCTGGAATTCTCAAATCAAAGTTCCAGCCCCCTTTGGTTCGTGTTTCTAATCGAGGGGCGATTTGCTAGAGTAGTTGGAAGTTGATCTCATCGGGGCGTAGCGCAGCTTGGTTAGCGCGCCTGGCTTGGGACCAGGAGGTCGCGGATTCGAATTCCGCCGCCCCGACTTAGACGTGCAGGGCCAATTGCAGGAGCACAACCAGCAATAAGCCGAGGCTAATCACACTGTTTACATGGAAAAACGCCTGATTCACACGGCTCAAATCGTCCGGTCGAACCAGCCAATGCTCGTAGATCAATAACACCGCAACGCCAACCACTCCGGTCAGGTAGACGGTCCGTAGGTTCGGCCAAGCCAGCCAGTACAACCCGACCAAGCAGGCAAGCATGGCCAGGTGACAGAGGAACGCCAAGCGCAAACTCAACGCCACCCCGAACTGCGCCGGGATACTGAAGAGCTTGGCCTGGCGATCGAATTCCACATCCTGGCAGGCGTAGAGGACGTCGAAGCCGGTGACCCAGAAGAGCACGGCCAAACCAAGCACAAAGGGCGTGGCCAGATCCTCGAGACCGCGAATGGCGATCCATGCGGCCAAGGGAGTCAGCAAGAGTGAAGTGCCCAGCCAGGCATGGCAAAGGAAGGTAAACCGCTTCGAGAAGGAATACCCACCAATGAACAGCAGCACCGGCAGCGACAGATAAAGCGGCCAAGGATTTCCCGACGCCCTGAAAATCGCCGTGGAGGCAACAAACCCGGCCGCGCAGACGAACGTAAAAACCCACACGCTCGTGCCGGTGAGCTGGCCCGTCGGGAGATGCCGGGAGGCGGTGCGCGGATTAAGCGCGTCGTACCGCCGATCCACCAGACGATTGAATGCCATGGCCGCACTGCGGGCCAAGACCATGCACAGCAGAATGCCCAGCAGGTCGAGCCAGCGAAACAGCCCCGGCTTTTGCCAGGCCAGGACAGCACTCAAGAGTGCAAAGGGCAACGCGAAGAGTGTGTGGCTGAACCGGACCATCTCCAGCAGTTGCCGCACGCGCACCAACATCGCCGAGCCCTCGCTGCCCCATCGCGTGATCTATTGGATCGCCTATCGATAAGCATAAGCAGGACGGCGCCGAAGTAAACCAGCATCAATTGGACGCACCGAGGCTCGCCAGACGGTCTTCGTCCTCCGATTGGGTTTTGCACGGCACCGCTCTGGAAACCGGATGTGCGAGGCCATAGTGAACCCGACACTCCTGCTCTCTGCCGCGCACCACGCGCCGGCCACCGAGGTCGCCCCGGCTTTCGGTGACAATGGTCCGTTGGCCGGATGAAATCCCATCATCGAAGTAGGCCACGACCCAATCACGGGTCCGGCCCAGTCGATGGGCAAGAGCCGTATTGGAAAAGAGGACTCGGTAATGCCAGCGCCCTTGTTCGGTTTCGAAGATCGGCAGCCAAGGTTCCAGGTTTGGGTTGAACCGCCGCGGTGCGATGGTGGGAAGTGTCTCGGCTTCGGCACGGGATCGGTATGCTTGATCGATGGCCAGAAGTTCGGCCACGTTCGGCTCGTCCCGCACTGGAGCAGCGGAGCGATAGCGGGCAAATCGTCCGGCCAGCGCTTCGCGAATCCCCCGTAGCCGTTTCGGCCCAATCCCCAGGGAGCGGAGCCGCCCGTCGTGTGCGGCTACCTCCAGCTCTTCCAAACTGGCGATGCCCAGCTCGGCGTGGATCTGCCGTGCCAACCGCGGGCCGACACCCGAAACGCTTCGCAGCAGACGTTCCGCATCGATCTTACTCCCTTCCGAATTCTGCACGCGGAATTCGCCGGTGCGGACCAATTCTTCTAGCGTATACGACAGATGGGAACCGATGCCGGGCAATTCTTCTAGACCCGATCGCCCTGCCGTAGCCACCAGATCGGCCAATGGGCGCTCCAACCCCTGGACGGTTTCCGCCGCCTTGCGGTAGGCGCGAACGCGATATAGGTTTGCTTCCCGGGCTTCGAGATACTCGGCATAGCGGACCAGTTCTTGTGCAATTTGGCGATTATCCATGGCTGTTCCGTGTACGAGTGAACCAACGATCTTCTACCAATATTATACTGATGTACATGTCTGTTGGTAGGACAAATGGAGTGCGCTGAACCGGAGCGTGGAGAAGCCATTTTGAGCAGAAATGGGTATTGCCATGAAGCGATTACGGATCGCTACGCTCGTAAGCGTGACAGCGGGGCTTTTGGTACTGGCGGTCTGCTGGTCGCAGCGGCGGACCGGCTTTGCCACCCCGGCGACATGCCTGGATGCGTACCGGGAAGCAACCTTGGCCGGGGACCTGGAGCACTATTGGCCCTGCCTCGGGGAGCCGCTCTGCACACAGATGAAACAGCAGTATCCAATCCCTGGCGACCTGGCCACGTCCCTCCGGGAAGAGATGAAGCAAGTCAAGACATGGGTTCAGTTCCCCCATGCGGGGGACGGCGGTTCCAAGGTCCAGGTCGACGTCGATGAAGTTCGGCCGGATGGCAGCCAGCGCGTCCGATTTACCTTGCAACGGACGGCGGCTGGCTGGATCATCGTGGCCATTGATCGGCCCAAGGTTGTACCGGCGGGGATCCCCTATGGTACCCATGTCAGTAAGGCAAGCGACGAACTGCAGCCAGCCCCATAGCGATGCAAGGGTCTCAAGGCTTGTACGTGATCCACATCGGCGACGCCCAGGCCAAGTTGCCGTCCGTCTGCTCAATGCGGACATAGTAGAAGCTGGTCTTGCCGGAATTCGGAGCCATGTCGCTGTAACGGAGCTTTACCTCGCGCTGCTTTGGCTCGGTGGTGTACACGTACTTGTTATCCCGAATCACATGCAGCTTTGCGATCGGTGCGGTGCCGTGCACGACAATATCCAAGGCAGGACGCTCCGCGGTTTCGAATTCGTCGCCCATCAGGTGGTCGCCGGACTGGACGACCAGGAGAATGTTGTCGGTGGCTCCGTAGCTGTGCCGCTTACGAAAGGCGTCAATGACTCCCTGCCGCGAGAGATCATCAGTCAGCAGCACGGCGTAGCTCATGTGCGTGCTCACGTGGTCGCTGGAGCACTGAAAACCGAGGCGGTAACCCTTTTCCAACGCATTCCAAACGAAGCCGGCCGGTTCGTAACCGCCAATCTGTGTGTCCTTGGTCGGCGACCGTGGGGCACCAAAGTGCTCGTAGTTATGCCGGTGCCCCTGATAGATCTCGACGACCGGCTCGAATTCGCGGCTATTGTCGCGCCAATCGGTTCCCATGTTGGTGGCGCTGGTGTGCGAGGCACAGATGCCGCCGAAATGTTTGAGGTAGGCGTACAGCATTTTCGTGTCGGGACTTCCTTGTTCAGGCGTGCCCTGCAGCGTCCCCCGAGGCAAGGGACGGATTCCTCGGCGCGGCAAGATCACGTTGCGATGACCGTTGGGATAGACCACGCTGCGCTCATAAGTCGGCACTCCCACGAACCGCGGGGCGTGGTGGTAAAGGTCGGTGGTCTTTTGCATCAGCCACCACATGTATTCGCTGCCAAAGCCATTGTCGTGATCCCCCACGCCAATCCAGTCCAGTGCCGCAGCATCGATCGCGTACCGCCAGGCGTCTTCCAGCAAACCGTCCTGATCGTTGTGCGCGCTGATTTCGGTGTGGCGATGGAATTCTCCCCGCCACAAATGGAGCTGTTTACCCCCGGCGGCGACGCGGTAAGCCCGCATGTTTGCAACGTCTTCAGCCTCTTGGGGATGTACGACAGGGACGTGGGATTCGGCCGATGCCTCGTCCATCACCAATTGGGGGTCCTGCGTCTTCTGGGTGGACGTCAGAAGTGAGGCAAAGATATCGTTCTGCCCCCGGTTGGCGGTGCGGATACGGCTGTCACTACTGTGCACAGCCAGGACGCCGTCTTCGAACGGAAGCAGCGCCGGCCGGTTATCCATGAGGTTCGATGAATGAGCGAGATGTTGAGGAGTTGACCATTGCCGGCCGTCATAACGTAGCGCGTAGCTGTCCCACACTTCGCCGACGCCGTCCGGCAACGGATGATGCCGTAGGAGCAGCCACACGCCACCCGCAGCATCGATGGCCAGGCGCGGCAAGCTCTTGTTGCGTTTCAGGGTGCTAGGAAATGCCTGCTGCAGATCGCTGGCCGGCTGGTGTAGTTTGTCATCGACCAGGCATTTAACCTTCACGGTGCGGTGAATGTAGAGGGCGAAGCCCGGGTTCTTTTGCAGGCCGATGCGACGAAATTGCGCATTGGCGTAGTCTTTCCCCCAATCTTCGTCCCCTTCCTCGTACGCAATCCAGACCCTGTCCTTCCCATCACACACAATCTGGGGCCGGGCCTCAAACTTCGCGGTCCCCGCCACCGTCCACGTTTTCTCATCCTTGCCAATGCGGTGAAGTCGAACGTCATAGTTGCCCTTGTCGTAGGTATCCCAGGCCACGTAAACATTCCCCTTGGAATCGGTGGCCAGGGCCGGGCTCCAATCGTTGGCATTGCTGTGGGAAATGGCCCGCGGCTCTTTCCACGGATGGCGGTCGGCCAGGGCTGCGACCAGGATGTCGAAGTTGTTGTTGCGCCAGGCCTGCCAAGCCAGCCACACCGTTCCCGCGGAGTCGGTTGCGGCCACGAGTTGGAAATCACAACCCGGGGCGCGGGTCAAGCGGACGATATCGGACCAGGTTCCTTTCGCGCTGGCCTGGGGCGGCGTATAAATGCGGTAGAAAATCTCCCAATCCCCGTCCACCTGCTGGCTCCAGGCCACGACCACACGGCCTGTTCCGTCTACGGCCACTGCCGGCCGCCATACGTCGAGCCCACTTGCCGTCACCGCAATAGCTGGTTGCCAGGCCTTTCCGTCGAAACGCATTAACCGAATTTGGTCGCCGTTGCCATTTGGCTCCAGCGATTCGAACGCTCCGGCCTGGACCCTTTCCATGAGAATGGGTTTGCCCGGCTGGTAGGCCACATAGGCCAGCCAAATGGTGCCGTCTTTGCCCTTGGCCAGGGCGGGATAATCGTCTTCGGTCTCGGGACCGGTCAAGCGCACCGCCGCCTCCTGCCTTTCCACCGCGGCCCGGCCATCCAGGAATTTCTTGGCCGCCCCGCTTATGATGTCGGCCAAAGCAAATTGGAATTCGCCTTGCCGTGTTTTGACGGTCACGGTGGCTGTCGGCGGGGCGTCCAGGCTCACATGCAGCTTGGGGCCGACGATGGCCTGTTGGCGACGGATGGATCGGCCGTTGTAGCGGTTCCCCTGTACCCCGGCATTGGGTCCACCGCCCACGATCTCCAGCGATTCAACACGACCTTCCGACACCTGAACGGTGCCTCCCCACGGAGTCGGTTCTTCGTCCTTCAAGCCGAGGGCAATCTCGACGCCGATCCGGTTCTTGGGCATCGGGATTGGCTTGCCCTCTGGAAGGGGAGTGCCCGCCGCCTGGGTAGGCGTCTGGGCCCGTTTGGGTTGTTGGGATGATCCCCCGGCCACCAGAAGCGATAAGCAGATCAACATGGCCAGCAGAGCCACACTGCCACTCACGACACGCGCCCCCATCATGGCAAGCTCCTCCCAGCGATGGTCTCGAAGTCCCCCAAGCCCCATGCTTACACTGCCGGATCTTCTCACGCAACCTTTTTCGATGATTTTTCTTGCCGCTTTGATGCCGGGGGGCCCGGTGGGCAGCGCGGAGGGTCATCCGTTTATCGGTGCAACCCTCGGAGGATTGGAGGGTTTTCTCGCCAGCTCGGTTGCGATAGCTTTTCAGTCGGGGGATCGCGGAAGGCTACCGAGGCATGTCGTTGACTCGCTTGCCACAGAGGCCCCTATGTCGGCCATTACCCTCGAAGTCGATCTGCCGCCCGGCGTGACCATCGCCGCCTACCAGCGCCACGCCGATGGCCATGAGTTCGAAGTTTGATGGCCTCTGCCCGAGCGCTGCTGTTGCGAGCGGTGCGGCCGCGAGGACAAGACCTCCATCGAGTCCCGCGAGCGGGTCCAAGTGATCCGGGATCTGGATGCGTGGCGGCAGCCCAGCTTCTGGATCTACCAGCCGTCGTTCCGCCGCTTCCCGTGGTGCCACCACCGGCAGTTCCTCCTCCCGCCCTCTAAGCGCAAGGACGCCAGCTACACGTACCGCTTCGAGCTCCAGGTACTGCGCTTGCTGATCGGCAGCCGCGAAGTGGAGGGAGCCCGACGCCTGGGCATTTCCGCAGAAATGGTCGGCTTGATCGTCCGCAACCAGCTGGCGGATGCCCCCGCCAAGCAGGTCGATCCGCACCTTTGAACAGTGGCAAGAAGAAATCCTGAACTACTTTGATGCCTGGCAAACGAGTGGTCCGAACGAAAAACATAATACCGCCCCGACTTGCTGCATCGTTTTTGCCTGGCGAAACGCGCGGCGACGGGATAGGTTAACCATTGGCCAAGAGTCGGTGCAGTTTTTGCAGTGGAGCGGCATTATGTCTCTGCCTCGTTTTGCCCGTTTGGCCCGGCTGTGTGCGTTTCTCTGGCTTGGCATGGCCCTGCTGATTTCGCCGTCGATTCTCCTTGGACAGGGATCGATCGGCCGTGATACCGATGCGTTGGATCAAGCCCGACGGCTCCAGCAAGTCGCGACCCAGAAGGTAGAATCCGAAATCCGCACGGTGCTGCGCGATGCGGAACGGCAGATGGCTTCGGATCCTGCCGGGGCCGAAGAACAACTCAAGGGTGCCTTGTCTCGCTTGGAAAATGACACGGTCCTGTCTGAGAGTCGCCGCGAGACCCTCAAGCGTTTGCTCAAGGACCGCATCCGGGTCGCTGCCAGCACCGCGCAGGAAGCCGCCCGGCAAACGGCGGAGCAGGGTGCAAAACAGGCCAAAGTTGCCGCCTTCCGTATGGCTGCCGATCAGTCGTTGACCAGCCAGGAAGCAATGCTCCGCCTCCGCCAAGGAATCCAAAAATGGCAGAAGGAAGCCGGCAACCCCGCGGCCGCAAGCGCAGCGGAACGAACCAATTCAATGGCCGATCGAGTAATGGAAAATCGTCAGCTTCAGACGGAGCGTGAACGGCGAACCACTGATGCGTTGCGCCAAATCGATCGGACCGCCCTGCTGCCCCGCAGCGACTTTGAATTACCCAAAGACTGGAAAGCACGCACGCAGAACCGCAAAGGCTCCAACGACATTCCGCTTACGCCCAAGGAGCGAGCGGTCCTCCGGACGCTTGACGCACCGATTTCGGTATCCTTCAAGAACTCCCGATTCGAAGACGTGATCGACTATTTGCAGACCGTCACGGGTCTGCCGATTGCGGTACACCGGACGGCCCTGGAAGCGGTAGGAGTCTCGTATGACACACCGGTGACACTCCAGATCAAAGGCGTAGCCCTTCGCTCGGTGCTGCGCAAGATCCTCAACGAACTCGGCTTGGCTTATGTGGTCAAAGATGAAACCCTGCAAGTGGTTACCGCGGAGGAAGCGCGCGCGACGCTCGTGGTTCGCGTCCATTACATTGGCGACTTGCTCTTTGGCGGTGAGCTGGCCCGGCAGATCCAGGCGGCGCAACTCATCGAGTTAATCACTTCGACGATCGAACCGCAAAGCTGGCAAGGGCACGGCGGCTCGGGGAAGATCTTCTACGATGACTTGCGGCGGTCCCTGGTCATCCAGCAAAGCGCCGAAGTTCAGCCAGTGCTCTCCGGCGGCTTGCGGTGATCGATTTTCCATCGCCCAGTGTCCCTGGGCCACCGGCTCAACGCTTCAACGCATACAGCACCGCCGCGCTGCCGAGCCGTAAGGCGCTGTCATGGTCATGTCCCAGGCAATCGGTCGATTGGTGTTTCTCCAGGGCACAGCCAATGTCGTACTTGCTGTAGATGATCGCCCAGCGGTTGCCGACCTTGATCCCTTCCAGATAGGGCGCTAGCTCGCGAAAATCTCCTGGGACCGTTGTCCGGCAGCGAACCGTGGTGACGGCGGAGCCGTTGACCTCTTTGCTGTACAAGTCGTCGGTCAGCGGGATCGGTTCGAGTTTTCGGTCGGGAAAGAGCTGGCTAACCAAATCGCGGAAGGAAGTGTCGAATGCTTTTTGTCCGCAGCACGCATCGGCGAACAAGAGCCCGCCCATTTCCAGCTGCGTCCGCAAATTCTTTACGGCTTCCGGTGAAAAGACGAAGTTGGCCCGGCCGTGCATGTACAGGAACTTGAAATCGACCAGGTCCGGATCGTTGGCATAAACGGCTTTGGTTTGCAAGGTTACATCGAGCTGGGCCGACTTGCGCAGATGATCCATCAAGGTGCGCATCGCGTTGGGAGCCGGATGCCAGTCGCCATCGTGGCGAAGCTGAGCCACCTTGAGGAACCCGCGCGGAATCTCTTTCCCTTCGGCATCTTCGTGAATCACCTCCACCTGCGTGCCGCGGGCTTTGGGCGGCTCCATGCCCGTGGCATAGGCGATGATGTTGCCACCCAGGCGGAAAGCAAGGAGGGCTCGTTCCCCTTGGACCTGGTTGGCTTCCCAGAGGCAGGAGAGATCCTGGGGACTATAAATGACCACGGTTTTGCAGCCGAGGTCAATCCCTTCCAATGCAAACGAACCAGGCGGGACCGCGGCGTGGGCGCGCCAGATCGGATGCTCTGGCCCCAGCTTCTTCAAGGGGTTGTCCGGAAACAATTCCCGCATGAGCGCGCGGAAACCCTGGTCGAATTCGCGCTGGCCACAGCACGCTTCCGCCAGGATGAATCCGCCCTGTTCGACGTACTGCTGGAGCAGCTTCTTCTGCACGCCGGTGAGCCGGGGATCCTTGTGGCCGTTGAAATAAACAATGGGCGACTGAAGCAAGTCTCCAACCAAGCCCAATACCGCCTCATCGGTGGGCGCCTCGATCCGGCGGGTATCGAAGATCTGCCAAGCCAAGGGGAGCTTGCGGAAGACTTCCTTGCTGGCGTATTCCACGAGGTTACGGGCATCGTTGCGGTCGTTGTTCCAATCTTCTCCCGGTCCATGTGCCAGCTTGCTGATCAGGATCGGCGTACGGCCTTTGGACAAGAAGAGCAGAGCAAAACTCGTCGAGATGATGGGCCAACCATCCCGGCCATCGGTTTCCTGCCAGGAGCCGTCTTCCCGCTGGGCACCGACCAGGAATTCGCAGCCCTCGCGATACCAGTCATATTTCCCGAAGAACCGCTGTCCCGACAAACGGCCGGCACGTTCGATGCCATACAGGTTGTAGTAGGTGTGGCGGCGAAGATTCACTTGAAATTTCCCGGCGATCCAACCGAGGGCATCCGTCGCCGGCTTGTTCTCCGCGTACACCCCGCAATTGGTCGCCGTCCCGTCCGGCCGCAGTACCTCGCGGCCTGCATTCAGTTCCATGCCGGAGATCAACAGACCACAGAGCCCCGCCGTGGTCATGGTCAACGTCCGTTCCTGCATGGCCGAATTGTAGATCCACCCATGATCGGGCCGCTGGGTTTCGACATAGTAATCTTGAATAGCCTGCCACACTTCGCGCTCGATCTTCGCTCCCGCCTGCCGGCCCGCGTGCAGGCCCAGCAGGGCATATTGCGTGTTCGAATTATCCGTCATGTGATTGTTGGGGATGGTGTTGCCGTAGCCCCAGCCTTTGCATCGGCCATTTTCCCGGACCATCCCCGCGATCAGCCAATCCACATTCGCCTGGATGCGCTGGCGGTCCTCGTTGCGGCCCGTCTCTGCGAACACCATCGTCTGCAAGCTCACCACGTACGTTTGTCGCCGTTCCACCGTGCGGAGATATTTCAGGCCGCGTTCGATGATCGGATCGTCCGGGCGGACTCCGGCATTGAGCATGGCCAACATGGCCAAGCTGCTCCATCCTCCCGGCATGCCGACGCTGGATTTATCGACGGCCTCCCAGTTGCCGGTCCCCTTCTCCTGATCGCGCAAATACCGGACGCCGGCGTCGATGGCTTTGCGCACCCGTTCCACCAGCGGCTCTTTCGATTTCTCGGCCGCCCGTAGGGGTACGAGTGTCAGCAGGGCAAGAGCAGCGACAACGCTGACCCGCACCAATTTGCAGCACATGGGCTGACCCCTCCGGCGGAGAAATGCAAATGGAAAAAAGGCGAAGGACGCATCCAATTCATTGTCTCTGGCAAGCTTGATCGGCACAACGGACAATTCGCGATCGAAGGTTTTCCATTCATCCTTTGGAATTTCTGATCGTGCTTGACCCCTTGGTGCTCCGGAATACAATCGAGCGCAGATCGCTAGGGGTGTCCGCTAATCGGCGGGCTGAGAGCAGACCCTGGGACCTGATCCGGTTCATACCGGCGTGGGAAAGCGAACTGCTTCGGGAATGCCTGTCTTTCTCACACCCCGTGGTTGAGCCGGCCGGTCACTGCTCTCCTCCTCAGCGCGGAGGACCATTGTCCATGACGCAACTGGAAGCCGCCCGAAGCAACACCATTACTCCCGAAATGCACTTCGTCGCCGCTCGCGAGGATCTCGATGTCGAGCTGATCCGTACCGAGGTGGCTCGTGGCCGGATGGTCATCCCGGCCAACAAGGCCCACCTGCAAAAACGCCTGGAGCCGATGGCCATCGGTATCGCTTCCAAGTGCAAGATCAACGCCAACATCGGCAACTCGGCGGTTACGAGCAAGATCGACGAGGAGTTGGAGAAACTGCACACGGCCGTACACCTGGGGGCTGACACGGTCATGGATCTGTCCACCGGTGGCAACATCGACGCCATCCGCCAGGCCATTGTCGATGCCTCGCCGGTCCCGATTGGCACCGTGCCCATTTATCAGCTCATCCAAGATGTGAAGGACGTGGCCGAGATCACGCCGCGCATGATGTTGGACATGGTCGAACACCAGGCGAAGCAAGGTGTCGATTACATGACCATCCATGCGGGTGTGTTACGGGAATACCTCCCTCTCACGGTGAACCGGGTGACCGGGATTGTGAGCCGCGGCGGCGCGCTCATGGGCGCATGGATGCTGGCCAAGCGGGAGCAAAACGCCTGGTACACGCACTTCGATGAGCTGTGCGAAATCATGAAAATGTACGATGTGACCTTCAGCCTGGGGGATGGGCTGCGCCCGGGCTGCCTTGCGGACGCCAACGACGACGCCCAGTTCGCGGAATTGAAAACGCTGGGCGAACTGACGCTGAAAGCATGGGAGCATCAATGTCAGGTCATGATCGAAGGACCGGGCCACATCCCCATGCACCTCGTGAAAATGAATGTCGAGAAAGAACGGGAGCTTTGTCACGATGCTCCGTTCTACGTTCTCGGCCCACTGGTCACCGATATCGCTCCGGGTTATGACCATATCACATCCGCCATTGGAGCGGCCCTTGCCGCCGAAGCCGGCGCCGCCATGCTGTGTTACGTGACGCCCAAGGAGCACCTGGGCTTGCCGAACAAGGACGACGTCCGCCAGGGCGTGATCGCCTACAAGATCGCCGCCCACGCCGGGGACATCGCCCGGGGCCGCAAAAATGTTCGCCGCCGCGATGATGAGCTTTCGAAAGCTCGCTTCGAATTCGACTGGAACCGACAGTTTGAGCTCGCACTCGATCCGGAGACGGCTCGGGCCATGCATGACGATACGTTGCCGCAGGAGGTATTCAAGTCCGCGAAATTCTGCTCCATGTGCGGGCCCAAGTTCTGCTCCATGCGAATCACGCAAGATATCCGCAAACTGGCGGACGAATTGCGTCCGGTGTAGGTGTGCCATGGACATTGCTGCGGCCGGTTATCTGATCCTGTTCTTTTCGATTCTCGTGGCGCTGGTACTCGTCGGGCTCTTGGTGCTGTCCTATCTGGCCTATTCCTTCCTGGTCGTGCTCAGCAACACCGCGGTGGGCAATGACGAGGTCCTCTGGCCGGGAGAGCCGATGCAGGATTGGTTTTTCAACGCCTGGTATTTGGCCTGGGTGGTGGCAGTGTGGGCCGTGCCGACCAGCCTCCTCATCGGATTCCTGGGACCACCCAGGCCACTGATAGCCGTGTACGTCGGAGCTTGTCTTTGGCTCCTCTTCCCCATCGGCCTGCTTTCCTCACTCAGTGCGGAGAGCCGATTGGCCGTCCTCCGGCCCACGATCCTTCGGCAGCTGTTCCAGTACCCAGGGGTGACGCTTGGTTTCTACATGAGCTCGGGACTGGTCCTTGCGCTCTGTGGCGGTCTTACCTACGCCGCGGTATTTGGAATCGGCCTCCAAGGGCTGGATCAACCGTTGATCTGGATGCCCCTGGCGGCCGGCTTTTGCGCTGCCGGCAGCCTCATCTACGCTCGCTTGCTGGGTCGGCTTGCGTGGATCACCAGCCAGGCGCGTGGTGAGGAAGAGCCGGTTCCCATGAAGGAGTCGGCACGGGCGGATGAGCCTTCTCCGCCCCGCAAGCAGATCAAGCGGCGTCCGAAAAAGACAAGCCGTGCGGTAGATCCGTGGGCGATACCGGAAAAGGAGACGCCACGGAAACCCGCCAAGCCTGCCCCTTCGAGGGCTGCCCTTCCCGAAGACCCCTATGGTCCTGCCGAAGGGAGTTATGAGTTGGTGGCAGAAAACGTCCCGGCCGTGCCGGAGGATCTCCCAGCAAGGAATCCCAAGCACGAGGAAGTGGCACCCTATTCGGTTTCGCCCCCCGCGGGAAAAGCGCGGGGCCGATTGCCAGGGGCGGAGCCTCCAGAGGTCTCCCGATACGAAATGGAGCTTGCCGTGGGCCGAGAACTGCCGCCTCTTCCCGCGTTGCCATTCGTGACCGGCGTGTATAGTTTCCCGTTTTATTCTCGCGCCGTGAGACCTTGCTTCATCCTCACGCTTGGCCTTTTTGCCATGATCGGACTTCTCCGTCTCCTGATGTACGTGGTGCCCGTCTGAGCGACGCTGACTCTGTTGAAACCCTACGGATTCGTTGTTTTTGCCCGGACCACTCATCGGAACATCTTGCCGATCTTCCGGGGCGTGAATGACCAGCGGGGTGGCCCGAAGGTGTAGCCATAGGGCCACAGAATCGCCGTTAGCCAAACAAGCGCGCGAACTCGTCCTGGACCCTGCGGTAGCACTCGCAGGAAGCCGCTTCCAGGCCCCGGCGGTCGAGGATGGTGATCTTGCCCCGGCCGTGATTGCGGATCAAGCCCCGCGCTTGCAGGGGCTGGAGCACGTCGGTGAGGCTGGAACGCCGCACGCCCAGCATCATGCTCAGGAATTCATGGGTAAGGGGCACGGTGCCGGTTCCCACGCGATCCTGCGCCATGAGCAGCCAACGGCAGCAGCGTTTTTCGATCGTGTGCAGGCCGTTACAGGCGACCGCATACGACACCTGTGTCTGGTATGCGGTATGATAGAGGATCAGGAGTTGCCGCAAGGGCCCGTCCCGGCGTGCTTCTTTCGTGAACGCAGCCGTCGGCATCCGTTGGGCCTCCCCTTCCACCTGGACCATCACGTCATTGGGAGAGGTCTCTCCGCCGATGAAGGCCGTCAGGCCCGCCATGCCCTCGTTGCCGATGGTCGCGACCTCGATCGCCTTGCCGTCCTCCATGATCGTCATGGCCGAGATGACGCCCCGGTTGGGGAAGTACACGTAGTCCATGACCGCATTGGCTTTGTAGAGAACCTGCTTCGTTCGCAGGGGAACCTCCTGCATCCGGGCAGTAAGACGCCGGTATACGCTTTTGGGCAAGCGCGCCAGTAGACGGTTGCTGGGCTTCGCAGCGGGGGGGGGGGTTGCGAAATTGGCATGGCTGGCCTCGGTTATCCCAGAAAGGATCACCGATGCCACCAGCGAGACCCGAGCAAGGTCGTGCAGTGTCGGAGGGGTGATAATTTCTTTCGAGCCGTGGCAGGGATTGTATCTCGACGTGAGGCTATCCCTGTCCACGTTGGTTATTTTACGCAGACGCATGGC
>DATGIQ010000290.1:0-9822 GCA_035295665.1 Gemmataceae bacterium
CTTCGGCCGGGGCTTCAAGTTCAGCACCTACGCCAGCTGGGCGATCATGAAGAACTTTGCTCGGAGTATCCCGGAGGAAAAACGCCGCCGCGAACGGTACGTGACCGGCCACGAGGATATGTTCGATATCGCTCCGGATACCCGGACGGACGAACAAGAGATCGTGGCTTCGGCCGAGCAGTCGAAACATCGCGTGAATCGGCTGCTGGAATATCTGGATCCGCGCGAGCGGCAAATCATTCGCATGCGGGCCGGACTGGACAGTTACTCTGAAGGCATGACGCTGGAGGAGATCGGCCAGCAGCTCGGTATCACCAAGGAGCGGGTGCGGCAGCTCAACGTGCGCATCATGACCAAGCTACGCAACATTGCTCGTGAACAGAACATGGATCCGCCGTAATGAATGTCAAGCCGAGCTTCTGGAGCCCCGCTTTACCGCGGGGCTTTTTCCTGCGCCCGCAGCAAACCGACCTGCTCCAGCACAGCACGCATCCGCTGCTGCTTCTCCGGCGGCAATGGGGCGACCGGCGACCGACTCGGGCCAATCCCTTCTCCCAACAGCGCCAGTGCCGCCTTGACCCCCCCGGGAGCGGTACCCAAATTCAGGGCCAAACGCAGCGGATTGAGTCGCAGCTGAGCCGCCTTGCTGGCTGCCAGATCCCCACGTTGAAATGCCTCGTAGATTTCCACGACCAAGGCCGGCGCGATGTTGGCCGTCGCCGGCACGGCGCCGCGGGCCCCGAACAGGAGCGCCGGGCACAGGAGCGTATCGCGTCCCTGGAGCACCGCAAACCGATCCGGGACAACGCGGATACATTCGATCGTGTTTTGTAAATCGCCGCTGGAGTCCTTGATCGCCAGGATATTGGGGATCTCCGCCAGCCGGGCAACCGTATCGACGTCGATTTTGACGCCGCCACAGGTCCCCGGATTGTTGTAAAGAATGACAGGCAGGGATGTACTTTCGGCGATGCGGCGGTAATGATCGTAAATCTCTTGCTGCGACGGGATGACAAAATAAGGCGTGATGACTGACACCCCGTCGACGCCTTCGCGCTCAGCCATCTTGGTGAGGCGGACCGCTTCGCGCGTCGTCTCCGCGCCGGTTCCGGCATAGACCGGCACCCGCCGGCGGACATGCGCCACCGCGGTGGCGATAACCTGCTGTTTTTCGTTCTCATCGAGCGCATAGAATTCGCTGTTGGTGCCCAGGACAAAGATGCCGTGGACCCCACCGGCAAGGAGTCGGTCCAGGAACCAGCGGAGGCGCGGCAGATCGAGGTCTTCGTTCGCCTGCATCGGAGTGGCCACGGGGGGGATGATTCCACGGATTTGCATGACGTGCTCCACAACAATAACGGAACGTAACCGATAGCGTAGCCAAGCCTCACGCCATCTTAGACGGGGCTTCCATGAGCCGCCCCAATTCGGGGATGTTACCCCCATAACTTGCCCAGAGGGCATCGGCCAGGTGTGCCACCCAGATGCCGGGTTGCTCCCCACGCAGGTAACGGCCAATTTGCAGCAGACAGCCGACATTCCCCGTGAAGACGGCCTGAACCCGGGCGTCGCAGATGTTTTTCACCTTGCGCTGTCCGAGACGCTGGGCCATTTCTTCCTGGGTCAAATTGTAGCTGCCGGCAGCGCCGCAGCAAATCTCCGGCTCCGCCAACGAAACCAATTCGAGCCCGGGGATCATCTCGAGCAGTTGCCGGGGCTGCCGGCGAATCTGCTGGGCGTGGCACAAATGGCAGGCGTCATGATACGCTGCCCGCAGCGGCAACGGCCGGGACGGTGGGATCGGCCCCAGCTCGATGAGAAACTCGCTCAGGTCGCGCACCTTGGATGCGATCTTTTCCGCCGCCGGCGAATCGTGTACCAGATGGCCATAGTCCTTGAGCATGGCCCCACAGCCGGCGGCATTCACGATGATCGCATCCACGGAGTCGATCGGGTTGGCTGGGTCACTGGCAAACGCTTCGCCATTGGCCGCCGCAAATCGGCGTGCCGCTTCCGCTTGGCCGGCGTGGTAATGAAGGGCTCCGCAGCAGACCTGCGTGCGCGGGATCCAAACTTCGCAGCCATTGCGTTGCAGTACGCGGATCGTCGCCAGGGTGGTTTGCGGAAAAAATGCATCGGCCGCGCAACCGGTGAACAGGGCAGCCCGGGCCCGCCGCTTCCCCTCGGCCGGCAACACTTCCGGCAAGCGACCGTAATGCCGCTGAAGGGACGGCATCATCGCGTGACCCTGGCGGAGCGTGGGAGGGAGCCAGCGCGGCAACCCCAGCCGGTCGATCAGTCGAACCAGTCTAGTCCGTTGCAGCAAGCGGTAGAACCTCACTAGCCACCGCATCCGCCGCGCATACGGCGTCCAGTGGAAGAGCATGAATCGCTGCAAAAAAGAAAGTGGCGCGGCCATGCCCGATTGGGCCATATGGATGCGGAACGGCTCGATCAATTTGCCGTACTGCACGCCGGAAGGGCAAGCCGATTCGCACGCCCGGCAGTCCAGGCAGAGGTCGAGGTGACGCCGTAGCTCCGTGTTCAGCTCTACCCGGCCGTCGGTGACTGCCCGCATGAGATAGATCCGGCCCCGTGGGCTATCGGCCTCCGTGCCGAGCTCGACATAGGTTGGACATGCGGAGGTACAGAGTCCGCAGTGGACGCAATCGAGGAAAAGCTCGTAATCGATGGCGGCGCCTTGCCGCGGGGCGAGCGTCGTCAGGGGCAAGCTCGTAGTTGGCGTCTCCGTCTTCAGGACCATGCTGAATCTCGTTCCTCAAAGGCCATCGACAAAACGGCCCGGGTTGAACAGCCCCCGTGGGTCCAGCTTTTCCTTGACCGCCCGCATTAGCCAGCCATCCCCGCGCCCGGCACCCCAGACCGGCAGCTTCCGTTTCCATTCGGTGGGACAGCGCAAGAGGATGACATTACCCTGCCCTGTCCAGGCGGAGCCCTGCAAATTATTCAGCAGCGTCTGCGTCTGTTCCAGCGTCAGGTCCTTATCGGTACGCCCAAGGACAATGCCGTCGCCGCTGTGGGCCTGGAGCAGGAATTGTCCCGGTAATTCCTCCGCCTGCAAGCAAAACGCCGCCACCGTTCGGGGCAACACGTTTGCTTTGAATGTCAGACGGGCCGGCCGGTGGTAGGGAAGCTCCGTCAGTACTTGCCACAGCGGCTCCGCGGCCAGAGCGGTGCGCGTTTCGATGGCCGCAATGCCAGCGGCGCAAAGCTCCTGGAGGATCTGTTGCACCTGCCACTCGACCGTCGGGCGGTTATCCTCAAACCCGATCACCAGTAGCCACGGAGCTTCCGGCAGCCTGAGGCCCTGCTGTTGATTGATGTACAGGAGAGCGGCCCGATTGAGCAGGTCCAGGCACATGGGGCGGGTGCGCGAGCGGTGCACTTCCTCCAGCAGCGATTCCAGTCTGGCGGGACCGCAACTCACTAGCACGACGGCTTGCTCCTCCGAACGAGGCTTGAGCTTGAGTGTCACCTGTGTGAGGATTCCCAAGGTGCCGAGCGAACCGATGTACAGCTTGCAGAGATCGTAGCCGGCGACATTCTTGACGACCCGGCCGCCCGCCTTGATCTCTTGTCCCTGGTCATTGACCGCGCGGATACCGAGGACATAATCCCTCAACGTGCCGAAGCCGTAGCGGCGCGGTCCACTCATATTGACGGCGAGGGTCCCACCGAGCGTGGCCCGGTCCGGTAGCGGTACGTCAATGGGCAAGCGTTGATTCTCGGTCGCCAGGAGCTGTTGTAGGTTGGCCAAGGGGATGCCCGCCTGAACGGTAATTGTCATGTCGCGGGCCGGGTAGTCGATGACCTGGTCCAAAGACCGCAAATCCAGCCCCATGCCGGGACGCGTGGGCGGCAACCCTACATCGAGCATCGTTTGGCCGCCCAATGGATAGACTGCCTGACTGCTGGCCAGCGCAGAACGGATCTGCTCACTCAGCTCGGAAACCGATTCGGGGCGGATGACGGGAGCCGGGAAGAGGTCGTCGATCTGGCAAACCGTCGGTTCCATGTTCCCACACATTCCAAAACAGCCCGGGTCTGTGCCCCGCCTGGCTTCACAACGCCGCGCGTCGGCCCGCCTTGCTCGGCTCGATGCAGGCGCCGGCGGTCGGAAACATTTTGGCGGGGCTGCACCGATTTTCCGGATTGAACGCCGACCGTAGGCGCACCATCATGTTCAGATCTTCCGGCGTGAATAGCTGGGGCATGAAATCGATCTTCTCCACGCCGATGCCGTGTTCCCCCGTGACGCTGCCGCCCGCACGAATGCACGCTTCCAAGATCTGGTGACTGGCCCGCAGCACCCGCTGGACCTGATCCGGATCGCGCTCATCAAACAAGAGAATCGGATGGATGTTACCGTCGCCAGCGTGGAAGACATTGGCGATGCGGATCTGGTGCTGGGCCCCGATCCGCTGGATCTCGCGGAGGATGTGCGGCAGCTTGGTGCGCGGCACGACTCCGTCCTGGGTGCAATAGCTGGGTGCCAGACGGCCCACGGCTCCAAACGCCTGCTTGCGGCACTTCCAAAGCAAGAGCCGTTCCGCATCGCTGGCCGCGTGGCGGACTTCCCGAGCTTTGTTTCGCCGGGCGATGGCGGTGATGCGTTCGGCATCGGCATCGAGACCCGCTTCGAGTCCGTCGACCTCCATGATCAAGACGGCCCCGGCATCGAGCGGGAAACCAAAATGGAAGGCTGCCTCGACCGCCTGGAGGATCAGCTGATCGAGCATCTCCAGGGCACCGGGAATGATCCCCGCGCCGATGATGTCGCTGATGGTGTTGGTCGCATCGTCCACCGTTTCAAAGACGCCCAGCAGCGTGCGGTAGGCTTCCGGGTTGCGCGTGATCCGGACCCAGGCCTTGGTCGCGATCCCGAACGTTCCCTCCGAGCCAACGATTACGCCGGTGAGATCGTAGCCGGGGTTGTCCTGGCACGGTCCACCGGTCTGGACCACCCGGCCATCGGGCAGCACAAACTCCAAGCCGAGGATGTGGTTGACGGTGACTCCGTATTTCAGGGTATGCGGCCCACCGGAATTGGTGGCCACGTTGCCGCCGATCGTGCACGCTCCCTGGCTGGACGGATCCGGGGCATAATGGAACCCTTGGGCCTTTAGATGGTTCGATAGCCAGAGGTTGACCACTCCCGCTTCGACCACTGCATAGCGATCACGGGTGCTCACCTCGACGATGCGTTTCATCCGCGTCAAGGCAATCATCACGCCGCCGCCGACCGGCAGGCATCCTCCCGCCAGACTCGTGCCGGCGCCTCGTGGCAGAAAGGGGACCGCGCATTCGTTGCAGACCTTGACGATTTGCACCACCTGATCGGTCGACGTGGGAAGAACAACCACATCCGGTTTGTTTTTCTCGATGGTGTACCCATCGCATTCATAGACGAGGAGATCGCTCGGCGAGGTCAGGAGCGCATCGCGGCCGACGATGGTCCGAAGACGGTCCACAAGATTGGCTGCCGATTGGTTCACCATGTACAACCCGCGGCCGGGCCGCGGCCATTTCTCAGTAATGAAACCCAGTCCGGCGGATATGGACCATCGGCTGGCCTTCGTTCAGGACTCGGCCGGCCAGGACTTCGGCAAGCAATAGCTCGTGGTCGCCAGCTGGGCAACGGCTCGTGACTCGGCATTCGAGGTAAGCCAATGCTTTCCGCAGCACCGGGCCCCCCGTCGGGGGCCGTTCGATATCGAGGCCGGCAAATGCGGACTCCTCCAAGGTAAATCCCCGACCAAAATGAGCGACCATATCGGTTTGGCCATCGTCGAGGATATTCAAGGTGAAGGCGGCTCCCTGAGTCAACCAGGCAATGATCGGCCGATCGCGCTGGAGGGCAACGCTGATCAGGGGCGGCGCGAACCCGCACTGTTGCACCCAGCTCGTGAGCATGCCGGTTTCGGCTTGGCCCTGCCGGACACTAAGGATGAAGAGCCCGCTGGGGATCCGGCCCAGGACCGCAGCCAATTCCCGGCGGGCTTCATCCATTGGTGGCGCCTCAGTTCACAGGAGCTTACTTCTTCAGGAGCTCTGCCACATATTTTTCGATTTCCGCATAGTCGGGCATCGTATACTGCTTCCACTTCCCCTCGCGGTCAAAGACAAAGACACACGGAGGGCCGTCGAATTTCAGCTTCTGCTGCCAGACTTCCGACTTCTCGTCAAGGATTAAATTGGTGAACGTTGCCTTCTGCTTGCGAAGGAATTCGAGCACGTTTTGTCGCGCCTTGTCATCCTTCGGGTCATCCAGGCTGACGGAGATCGCCGCGAAAGCGTCCTTGGCATACTTGTTCTGCATCTGAACCAGATGCGGGAATTCCTTTTTGCAGATCAGTCACCAATCGGCCCAGAAGTCGATCACGATGACCTTGCCTCTGAGCTTCTTGATCGTGGCTGTCAGGTCATCGTACTTGGCCACCTTGACCTCGACCTTATCCTGGGCCACCGCAGGCAAGGCAAGGGCCGCCAGCAAGGACAAAGCCACCAAACGAGAGTGCCACCGGTTCGGATGCATCAGGCTACCTCCTATCGGACATCAGAACGGCTGAGAGCGGGCCATGCTCTCAGCATATCGTCTATGGTAATTCAGGGGCAATCATCCACCAAGCCGGGTCTAGGGCTTGTGCCGGATGCGGTACAGGCTCCCCTTGACACGGCGGCCGGGCGGTTCTCCGGCGCGAGCGGCCTGGACGGTGAACTCTAACCCCTGGGCGATCAGGGTCTCGCGGAGAGCGGCGGCGGGAATCCGGTCCTGATCGGTGAGCAAGCAGAAGCCGTCCGGTGCCAGGACGCGCCGGATCAGCGACACCAACGGCTCGACATTGCGCGGCTCATAAATCAGGTCGGAGCCAAGCACGACCGGGACGCGGAGGTCAGCCGGCGGATCACGCCAGTCCATCTGTAACACCCGAAAGTTATCGAAGCCGTTGAGCTGGGCATTGTCCGCCGCAAATCGAAGCGCCGTCGCATCGTAGTCGCTGAAGGCGACGCGCAGACCCTTGGACAACGCCACGATCCCGGGCAGACCCAGGCCGCAGCCGATCTCCAGTGCCTCGATTCCAGCCGGCCAGGGTTCGCGGAGGATGGCCTTGGCGAGCATGCGTGCGGCTGGCCAAAGTTCCGTCCAGTACGGCAGATATTCATCGGCGGCAAAGGCGGTGCGGACGAATGGATGATCGAGGAGGCGGTCTGATTCATCCGGTCGACTCAGGAGAAACGTTTGCCCTTCGATCACGACCCGTTCCCGGACGATGGGCCCTAACGCGTCCCAAGGAGTTTCGGGTAAGGGCGACCTCGGGGGCATCTGTTCGCCGTTCATCATCGCTTCGTGTGGGGGACGACCCACGATATCTCCTTTCGTTCGTCAGCCCATTTCAGAGAATTCGGATGCAATCCACCAATTGTTGATGCGTGAGGGGGCGATCTGCTGGAAATAAGCAGGTACACGCTGGTGCCCCCGTGCAATCGAGAATGAGCTGCTGCTCGTTGGGCAGTTCAAACCCGCGTTCCGAGGGGATATGGCCGGTGATGAGCCAATCCGCATCGACTTTTTCAAGAAACTGCTTCGCCGTGGCGGCGCGTACATCGCGCCCCCAAAGCAAAGCATGCACCGCCCCACCCGGCCAAAGATCCTGTTCGGCGTGGGTCTCGCTTTCCAGGATCGCGGGATCCCAGCCATCCAGGCGTGCGGCCTTGGGCAAGCTGTGGCTGAGAAACACCCGATTGCCCGTTCGCACCGCCAGGGGGACGACAGCAAACAGATCCAGGTAAGCCGCGTAAATTGCGGCGGCGCTTGGTCCATAGGCAACGTCGAGCCCTTCACGGAATAGATCGTTCAACTCGGCCTCACTCTTGGCGATGGCCTGGCCGGTCCACTGGGCGAGCTCATGATTGCCAAGCAAGAGATGGACCTGTCGGGGATATTGGCATTTCAGGGCCGCCACGAGGTCGACCAACTGGTGCGATTTGTCTCCTCCGCTGGGATAGCGGAAGGGACCGTGGACCAATTCTTGTAAGACGAGATGTCGGCCAGGGTGATCGCCGAGCTTGGCTTTTTCCAGGAGGAATCGGAAGTTTTCCACATTGCCGTGTAGATCCCCCGCCACGAGCACTTCGCTGGCGTTCCCCAGATTCAGCAATCTGCCGCGCCGGCCGGGGGTATTGCGGCAAGCCGTGACGGCTTGGGCCAAGGTGCGTAGGAGACGGTCAGGGTTGGGCATGGCCGGACGGGGATTCAGAACCCAAATCGGACCCAGACAAAGCAAGTTCATGCCGCTGCGACCGCGGCATGCTCCGCCGGCCGCGCAGGCATGGGACGTCTTTTTGTTGCCTGTGCGGCGAACGGTTGGTTGTATGTGGCACCGCCCTGCCGCCGCGCGGGACTAACCTCTGCGATGGCGGATTTTGCTGCGCATGCGACGTTTCTTGCGACCTACTTTGCGTCGGCCGGCGCTCTTCCGGCGGCTGCCCATACGAATCCTCCGAACCCAGTAGATGGTGGACGGCGTGAACACCTACGAAGGATCGATTATATGTACGGCCGGCCAACTTACAAGAGACCATCGCCGTCCACGTACCTCGAAAAAGGACCACGCCCGGTCCCGGCCTGCCCTGGACGAGGCGGCGCCCGCCGGCTATAAGGCTGGTCCGGCACCGGTGAACGGTCCGCTTCGCCTCGTTTCTTGGGTCCCCGCCCTTCTTGCGGAGTGCCTTCGCATGACTCGCCGCTTTCCCCATTATGCAGTCCTGGCCTATGTGGTGGTCGGTGGATTCACGATCGTGGCGGCTTTGCCCGGACAAGAAGCTCCGCCGCACCCGTCGGAACCGCCGGCCGTGGCGTTGCCGCCGGCCCCCCAAGGCGTGGAAGTCCTGGCCCGGGGCCCGGTGCATGAGGCGTTCGCAACGCCGACGACCGAGCCGGTGGCTACCAAGCCAGTCGCGAAAGCCCCGCCCGCGCCGCTGGAGGAATTGCCCCCCAGCGACAAGCCCGAAGGCAACGCCAGCTGGATCGGCGGCTACTGGGCGTGGGATGATGAGCGCAACGATTTTCTGTGGGTCAGCGGCACCTGGCGGACTCCACCACCGGGCCAGAGCTGGGTCGCTGGCTACTGGCGGGCGGATGGCCAACAATGGCACTGGGTTCCCGGCTTCTGGACCGCGGTCCAAAAGGAGATGGTCGCCCAGCCGGTCACTTACCTCCCCGAACCACCCGCAGTGCCCCATGTCGCCAGCCCGGGCATTGCGCCCACTCCGGAAAGTTTCTACGTACCCGGTCACTGGGTCTGGCACGAAGCTGGCTACACCGCCGTTGGCGGCGAGCGGGTCTGGCGGGGAGCCGGTTATGTCTGGGTCGCCGGGTATTGGGCTCAGGTTCAGCCTGGTTACGTCTGGGTCTCAGCCCATTACCGCTGGACGCCGGGTGGCTACATCTTCATTCCGGGATACTGGGACCTGGTATTGGCGAACCGAGGCATGCTGTACGCTCCGGTGGTGGTCGATACGGCGGTGGTGGGACCGAGATTTGTGTTTACTCCAGGCTACGCCGTTCGCCACGAGATCATTGTCGATGCCATGTTCGTCCGGCCGGCCTATTGCCATTACTATTTCGGCGATTACTACGGTCCGGTGTACCATCAGCTCGGCTTTGAAAGCTGCGTGGTCTATAGCCGCGGGCACTACGATGCGATTTTTGTGTACGAACGTTATTCGCACCGGAATGACCCGCGCTGGGAAACGGTGCAGATTGATATCTGCATGGCACGGCATGCCGGCCAGGCGCCG
>DATGIQ010000291.1:0-14124 GCA_035295665.1 Gemmataceae bacterium
TCCAGGCAATACCCCGAACGCTTCGTCCGAGTCTGGATCCGGCGAGCTCAGCGGACCTCCTGCAATACCTGATTGGGCTCGAGCCCCGAAACCCAGGGCTCGCGTCTGCCTTTCTGCACCTTCGTGGCTGGTCGACGGCAACGCTCTTTCCGCATTTTCCAGCAATGCCCGAGAGTTGCTTGTTGCTTGGAATTCGTCTTTTCCTGTATCCAAGTAGAATTTCCAGGATATAATGAACGGCTGCCTATCCCTTCACGTATGGTCCGGACCGTACGTGGTGCTCGATCGTTGGGAGGACGCTTGCCCATGTCGCTCTGCTCATCGCCCACTGGGAAATGGCGGCCTCGACGATCGCTCTTCGGTTGTCCGCGGATCGAGGCACTGGAGGATCGAACGCTTCCGAGTTTCATTGCCGCGAGCAGCTTTGCCGTTGACTCCAGTCCTCAATCGGTGGCTGTGGGAGACTTCGACAGCGACGGCACCCAAGATCTTGCCGTCGCAAACGCCCTATCCGGCACAGTGACTATTCTGTTGGGCAAGGGGGATGGCAGCTTTCAGCTTGGCGGGAGCTACACCGCGGGCAATGGTCCAAGCAGCCTGGCGGTGGGAGATTTTAACGGCGACGGCAAGCTTGACCTGGCGGTCGCGAACTCCATTGACGGCACCGTCAGTATCTTGCAGGGCAATGGCGACGGGAGTTTCCAAGCCGTTCGAAACTACGTCGTCGGGATGATTCCTGACTCCCTTACTGTGGGCGATTTCAACGGCGACCATCAGCTTGACCTGGTTGTGGCCAATCAGCTTTCGAATACCGTAAGTGTCCTGCTCGGCGACGGGGACGGCACCTTTCAGACGGCCGAGAGTTATGCCGTTGGCTCGCTTCCCTCATCGGTAGCGGTGGGGGATTTCAACGGCGACGGAACCACGGACCTGGCCGTAGCCAATTATGGCGACAAAACGGTAAGTATCCTGCTGGGCAACGGCGACGGCAGCTTTCAAAGCGCCCAAAGCTATGGCGTTGGCTCCAATCCCTCGTGTGTAGCCGTGGGAGACTTTAACGGCGACGGCCAGCGTGATCTGGTCGCGACCAACTTCGGCTCAGGCACCGCCACCATCTTACGGGGCAACGGCGACGGCACTTTTCTGGCCGCTCAGAGTTATGGCATCGGCTCCGAGCCGATTTCGGTGGTAGTCGGCGACTTCAACGGTGATGGCAGGCCCGATCTCGCGGTGGTCAATTTTGGTTCTAACACCGCGGCCATTTTGCTCGCGCAGGAAGATGGTACGTTCCAAAGCGCGCAAAGCTATGCCGTGGGTTCCGATCCCTTCTCGTTAGCGGCCGGCGATTTTAATGGTGACGGAAGCCTGGATCTGGCAGTGGCCAATTCCGGGTCCAATACCATGAGTGTCATGCTCGGACGGAGCGATGGCACGTTCAAGGCCGCCCAGAGCTACCTCGCCGGCACGGGGAATCGATCGGTCGTGGCCGGAGTGTTCAGTGGTGACGGCAAACTCGGCCTGGCGGTGGCAAATTCGGTGACGAATAGCGTGAGTATCTTGCTCGGCAATGGCGACGGCACGTTCCAGGCCACCCAAACCTATGCCGTTGGTAGCAGCCCCATTGCCGTGGTTACCGCCGATTTCAATCACGATGGCAAGCTCGACCTGGCCGTAGCCAATTCTGTTTCCAACACGGTGAGCATCTTACTCGGCAATGGCGACGGCACCTTTCAGCCGGCCCAGAGTTATTCCGTTGGGCTGACTCCCAGTTCCCTGGCCGTTGCAGACTTCAACAACGATGGCGCTCTTGATCTTGTCACGGCCAATTCTGCTTCCGGAACGGTAAGCATTCTGCTGGGGCAAGGTGATGGGACCTTTGCAGCCGCTCAGAGTTTTGCCGCCGGCTCCTACCCATTCGCCGTGACGGTGGGGGACGTCAACGCTGACGGCCATGTGGATGTGGCGGTCACGGACCGGATCGCGGGCAGCGTGAACGTGTTGCTCGGTAACGGCGACGGCACCTTACAGGCTTACCAGAGTTACCCGGTAGGCCAGGGGCCTTGGTCGCTGGCTGCGGCCGACCTCAACAGCGACGGCGATCTGGACTTGGCGGTGGCCAACGAACAGGATGGGACAGTCAGTATTCTGTTGGGCCATGGCGATGGCACGTTCAGGCCGGCCGTCAACTACGCCGTCGGGATGCAGCCCTACGCTCTTTCCGTGGGCGACTTTAGCCACGACGGATCCGCCGACCTTGCGGTGGCCAATTTCCTTTCCGGTACGGTAAGCATCTTGATCGGCAACGGCGATGGGAGCTTCCAATTCCCCCAAAACTATGCGGTCGGCGTTCGGCCCGTATCCGTGGCCGTGGGAGACTTCAACGGCGATAGCTACATGGATCTGGTCGTAGCCAACAATGTCTCGCCCAATATGGGCACGGTGACTGTCCTGATGAATGCCGCGGACTGGGGCGGTCCCGTTCCCCCTCCCCTTGCCAACCGCGCACCGCAACAGCGCGCACCCCAAGCTACCGATCCTGAGCCCAGCCCCGGGCCGCAATGGATCCTGGAAGCCAATCGCGGACGACCCTACGGGCCGGATGCGATCTCGAGTCCGAGTCGCCACTCCATCGCTCGACAGGTTGGCGACGTCCTGTTCGAGCGTTGGGGCGACTCGGTCTTCGAGGTCCTGTTTGGCAAACTCGATTATCGTGGATGAGTTCGCTCGACAAGCCGGACGCACCAGCATAGGTCCATCGCTGGTGCGTCCGACTTGCAGGCTGCAAAGTGGTGCACTGTCATTCCGCTCGCTCGACGAGGGAACCGGATTAGCCAGGTGGAACCGCCGGTGCGGGAGCTGGGATGGGCGCCGGTTGCACATTCGCAGGAACTGGGGCCGGGACGGGCGCCGGTTGCACATAGACAGGAGCCGGGGCCGTCTGCAAATAGACGCGAGCCGGAGCCGGCTGCACATAGACCGGCGGCGGCGTCACGTAGACCGGGGCCGGAGCCACATACAAGCCGACATACGGCCGATAGTATGGGCGGTAATAGGGACGGTAGTAGACGCCATAGTACGGCACGCCGATTCCCACGCCGATCCGGACGCCTGCTTGGACCGAAGCCAGGGGCAGCGCCAGCAGAACCAAGGCGGCCAACACAAGTTTCTTCAACATGGCAATCCTCCTGCCACTGAAAGAGACGGACTTCCCCTTAGTGCATAAACTCTACGGTTCCGCTTGAGGAAGGTCAAGATGCCGTCGCTAAACCCTGATCTGGCCTTGTTCACGTAAGGTCGGGAATTCCGGCACGCTCGCTAAATCTCCTCCCTCAACCGGGTTTTGCATAATCGACCATGCCGCTGATATCGAGTACGACGGCCGGCTCGTCCCCGATGACCCAGGCATCGTGACCGGGAGGAAGCAGCGAGACATCCCCCGGACCAAATTCCATCTCAGTGCCATCCTCCATCACTACGTGCAATCGTCCCGACACATGGTATTGCAGATGCGGCGCTTGACAGCTCGAGGTCTTGACGACCGGTTTCACAGAAGTAGACCAGCGCCATCCCGGCTGGAACGTGCCTCGTCCAAACGTAACACCTCCCAAGGTAACCAACTCCAGCCAACCGAGCGGGAAATCCCGCTTCTCATCGGGGCGGGCGAGATTCTTCTTCTGCATCTGGGCCATGGGAAGCTCCTTTCACACGAGAATTATCCAAAACGCCACCAGGCTTAATGCGGCAGACCAAAAACGTAGTAAACCAGGCACAAGATTCCCAACGTAATTGAACCGGCGCTGAGCTCACGATACCGGCCGGCTGCGAGCTTGACGATGGGGTAAAGAAGCAGCCCCGCGGTCAATCCGTTGGCAATGTTGTAAGTGAACAACATCATGATGATCGTGGCAAATGCCGGCACCACCTCGGTCAAGTCGGTGAAGTCAATCCGTGCCGCCGCGCTGAGCATCAACATCCCCACCGCAATCAAGGCCGGGCCATAGGCGTACCGCATCTGCTGCAACGGCTCGACCAAGGGGAGCAAAAACAAAGCGGCGGCGAACAACACCGCGGTCGTTACAGCCGCCAAGCCCGTGCGTGCTCCGTCCTGAATCCCCGCGGCCGATTCGATATAGGCCCCGCTCGTGGATGTGCCAACCAGGGCACCAAACGTACAGGAGAGGGCATCGACCATCATCGGCCGCTCGATCTGGGGAAAATTGCCTTGCTTGTCGAGCATGTCTCCTGCGGCGCCTACGCCCACCAAAGTACCCAGCGTGTCCAGAAAACTCATGAGAAATAGGGTCAGTAGGACCGGCAGGAACGAGAGTCTCAGCACGCCCAGAATATCGAGTTGCAGGGCCACTTCAGCCAAACGGTATTTCCCCGTGAAGGGCAATGCGATCACTCCCTGCGGTGCCTGCCCGAGTCCCAATGCGTATCCCGCCAGGCCGGTCAGCACCATTCCGAGCAAAATAGCGCTGCGCAGCCGGCGGCAAATGAGCACCGCCATCAGGGCAAAACCGGCGATGGCCAGCAAGACGCGCCCATCGCGCAGGTCACCGATCTTCACGGGTACCGCGGGAGCGCCGGGAATCACAATTCCCGCCACGACCAGCCCGATGAACGCGAGAAACAGACCGATACCGACGGCAAAACTGTGCTTCATGCTTGACGAGATGGAGTTCACGAGCCAGGAGCGCAGGCCGAGCAACGTGATGAGCACGAATGCCAGGCCGCTGACAAAGACAGCGCCCAGACGCAATTGCCAGCCGATCCCCATGGTTGCCAATCCATAGGCGATGAATGCATTTTCGCCCATGTACGGCGCAACGGCGATCGGCCGATTGGCGTAGAAGCCCATGAGCAACGAACCGAAAACGGCGGTCAGAATCGTGGCTACAGTGCTCGGGCCTGCGGACATCCCGGCCGCCTGCAAGATCGCGGGATTGACCACGATGATGTAGGCCATGGTCACGAAGGTCGTCACGCCACCGAGGATTTCGGTGCGCACACAGGTGCCACGCTCCTGCAGCCGGAATAACCGGTCCAGCAGGAACCGCGCGGCCGGAGGCTCAGTCTTCATCAGGGTGTCGCCGTGCGGGTTTGGTAGCGCCGCGGCTTGGTCTGGTTACCGACCGTCACTGTATAGCTTTTGCTATCCGGAGCAACCGCAAGGTGAATGCTCGCACCCCGACATTTCTCGTCGGAATTGGCAATGAATTCGGGGTCGGTATTTTCCTGCGGTCCCGCCGTGACATTACGGTGCATTTGATAGATCCCCTGAATCTCGGGGAGGCGGCGGAGTGTGGCAATCACACTGGGATCCCCGCCCTTGCGGGGGCCGTTGTTGAACACCGCTACCCGCGGCTGCACGGTCTTGATCACCACCGGGTTATTGCTGATCGGCAAGCCGTGATGCGTCGATTGGTAGACATCGACGGGGCCGATCTTGTCCGACGGATGGACCAGTTTGTACTCGATATTCCAGGTGAGGTCTCCCAGGTCGAGGAAGCGAAAACTGCCGTAGCGAAGCAGAAAGCCGAGACTCCGCGCATTGTCGGACGGATCGTCGGCTTGCGGCCGGTGTTCCTGGGCAATGGGATTCGGCGGCGCGTTGGGCCGATCGGCAACGACCTCGCCGGAGCCGCACAGGCACATCAAACGGAGTTCCGGACCTCGCTCTGTTTGTTTGAGGGCAATCTCATCGCCGGGCTTGAGCGTCTGCGAATGGCCATGACAGGCCCGCTGGTACGCCTGGATCAGCAACGGAAAGTTCTTGGGATCTTCCGCCAGCCTCTGCGGGATGCCGTGATCATAAAAGTGGTGAATCGGCATCAACTGCGATAGCCTTTCGACCCCACCGTAATGATCGAGATGCCAGTGCGTGATGATCAAATGGTCGATGGCTTTCAGGCCAGCTTGGGTGGCAATCTGATGGATCCGTTCGGCATCGCGCGCCCCCGGGTTGCCACAGTCAATGAGCACCGATTCACGCAGCGGCGTGAGAAGGAGCGTAGCGGCTCCCCCTTCGGTATCGATGAAATAGATATCGAGACCGTTGACCGCTTCGGCGGCTTGGCCCCAGACCAGAGCGCATGCCCATACCAGGCACACAACGAGCAACAAACGGCGAGTCATGGCGATACCTCGCGGATCAACGGTTCACCGAATGTTACGATTATCCTGAAAGGACTGGGAGTCTGCAAGGGAGCAATCGATCGTTTGCCGGGAGTTGGTCGGCGCAGCATAATAAGCAGAATCTGCCGACGGGTGTCCGCTTGCAAGTGATCTGCCGGCCTCTCGAGAGGAACCAACCATGCATCGCTGGGAAAGTCTTGTCTGCATCATGGCGGCATTCGGGTTCTTGGTCCCATCTGGATTACGGGCCGCAACTCCGACGCCGGCCGATTTTCAACCCGATCCCCAGTCCGTTCAGCGCTACGGGCCGGCGTATCGCTATCCACACGCCGGCTGGATCGTTCTGCATATCGAAGGTGAACCGTACGAACGTGGCTACCAGCACGGCCGGCTGTTGGCTCCAGAAATCACGGCGTTCCTGCGTTGCTTCGCGACCATGCAGAGCCCGAAAGCACCGACGGAGGGCTGGAAGAATACGCGCTCCCTCGTCAACGCCCTGTTTGTCCGCCGCTATGAAAAGGAGTATCTCGAGGAGATGCGCGGCATTGCCGACGGTGCTTCGGCCGCCGGGGCGCGGTTTGACAATCGGCCCATCGACCTGGTCGACGTGGTCGGCCTGAACGTTTGGCCGGAAGTTGATACGCTCGATTCCGCCCTGGAGGCCCTTCCCACGGGCTTGGAAGGAACACGCTTTCCCCACAGTCAGCCGCGGACCATGCCGGCCCCGAAGCCGATGCGGTGCAGCGCCTTTGCGGCCACTGGGCCAGCCACAGCGGATGGAAAAATCGTTTTCGGCCATATCACGATGTTCGGGCTTTATCCTTCCACCTTGTACAACGTCTGGCTTGATGTGAAGCCAGCGAAGGGCCATCGGGTGCTGATGCAGAGCTATCCGGCCGGGATCCAGAGCGGGATGGATTATTACATGAACGACGCCGGGCTGCTGGTCGCGGAAACGACCATCGCCCAGACCCTCTTCGATATCAGGGGAATGAGCGTCGCTTCGCGCATTCGGCACGCCCTTCAGTATGCCGATAGCATCGACCAGGCTGTGGACATCCTCAAGGCTGGAAACAATGGCCTCTACACCAACGAATGGCTTCTGGCGGATATCAAGACGAATGAAATCGCCATGTTTGAGCTGGGCACCGCAAAAAGCAAGCTTTACCGAAGCAGCAAACACGAATGGTTCGGCGGCACGGAAGGTTTCTACTGGGGCTGCAACAACACCAAGGATCGACAGGTCCGTCTGGAAACGATTCCCGGGGTCCAGGGCAAGCCAGCCAACATGGTCTTCTGCCCTTCGGATCGGGACAAGACCTGGCTGCGGCTCTTCCACGAGTACCGGGGCAAGATTGACGTCCAGTTCGGCAAGCTTGCTTTCACCACCCCGCCACTGGCCGCATATCACTCGGTTGATGCGAAATTCACCACGACCGATTTAGCCAAGGATCTCAAGACCTGGGCATTATTTGGACCACCGCTGGGGAGGACCTGGCAGCCGAGCTCCGAGGAACTGAAACGGTTCCCCGAAATTCGGCCGCTCGTCAGCAATCCGTGGACCATCCTCGGTCCAGTGCAGCCAGACAAAGCGCTCGGCCCGGTGGCGGTCGACTTGACGGAACGGTTGGATTCGCCGGCACAGTCCGCGGCTCATCAGGAAGAGGATCGGCCCTTGGCCACGGTGCCTGCCTGGCACGGCACCCTGCTCCCCAAGACCGACGCGGATATCTGGTTGGCCACGGCATTTGCCCAGTACGAACGGATCGTCGCCGACGAGCACGCTCTCCAGGCCCGCCATGAAGCCGACGGCGAGACCAATGCTGGCCTCACCTCCCACGATCGGGAACGGCTGGCGGCCCAGCTTTTTGCGCACCGCAGCAATTACCTTGCCGGCGCTCGCACCGGGGAAGAAAAGCCATTGGCCAAGACGCATCCGGCGTTGACTCAGAGCGACTGGTATGCCGTTGCGTCGGGAAAGGGTGTGCTGGTCCTACATGAGCTACGCCGGATATTGGGCGCCCCGGCATTTGAAGAAGCAATGGATTCGTTTGGGAGGGACAATGCTGGGAAAGAAGTTACGTCCGCGCAGTTTCAAGCCCACCTGGAAAAAACCACGCGCAAATCCTTGGCGCCTTTCTTTGAGTATTGGTTACATCAATCGGGTTTGCCCGTCATCCGCTTGGGGAAAGTAACCGCTACCAAAAACGGCGATGGATATCAGATAGAAGGTGAACTTCTCCGCGATAGCCCGGTATCTCCCGACTGCATCCAACTAACGCTGGTTACGAGTAAGGGAGAGGAAAGCTGGATGCTCGCCTTGGAATCCTCGAAAACGCAGTTCACATTCACCACTGCGGGTCGCCCGCAACGATTGCTTGTCGACCGGTATGGCAATACCGCCAAACAAGCCGGCGGCGTCTTTTCTGTCCTTTCGTTCTATGCGGATCTGGAGCACAGCTTGATCGTTTATGGAACCGGCAACGAGGTCGCGGCCAACCGAGAAGCTGCCGAGGCACTCCAACGGGGGATCATTGAACGCCATTCCAATTTCACGGTGCCTATCAAAACCGATCGGGACGTTACCGCCGCGGATCTCCAGTCGCATCACCTCTTGCTGATCGGCCGACCCGATACCAATGCCCTGGTTGAGCGCTTTCGCAAAGCCCTGCCGGTCGGTTTCGGTCACGGCTCCTTCACGGTCGGGCACGAAACCTATGCCCACGCCGGCAGTGCCGTGATCGCGGCGGGCGTGAATCCGCGCAATTCGCGATATTCGCTGGTCGTGTTCGCTGGGCTGAGCGCCGACTCGACGTATCACGCACCGGCCGCACTTCTGAAAGGCAACCAAGCTGCGGCCGAAGTCCTGGTGTTGCCCAATCACGAGAAGCCACGTTCCCTGGTCGTGCCGGCCGCCGAGCTGGTGAAGGAGTTTGAGGAACCGACGATGCCGGCCACCCAGAAGGCAGCAAGTTCCTCGCTTGAGAAATAACGGTATTCAGCGGGAAAATGGGGCGAGCTGAGGACACGCTCCAGCGTACTCGGCTCGCTCTGTCCTACGGCACCTTCAAGTGATCAAAGATTCGCTGTAACAGATTCTCGGAAGTAATGTCCTCCGCCTCGGCCTCATATGTGACGATGATGCGATGGCGGAGGACATCGTAGCCGATCGATTTTACGTCCTGCGGCACGACATACCCGCGGCCATCCAGAAACGCTTGGGCCTTGGCTGCGCGCGTCAAAAAAATCGTGCCCCGCGGACTGGCCCCGTACTGGATATAGGGACCGATATCGAGGCCATGCTCCCCCGGCCGGCGCGTGGCGTGGACTACTTCGACGATGTACCGCTTGATCTTATCGTCCATGTAGATTTGGTCGATGGCCTTGCGCAGCCGAAAGATGTCGGCCGGCGAGAGAATGGGGGTGATTGTAAGATCGGTCTCGACCGCGGCCATCCGCTCCAGGATAGCCAGTTCCTCCTCCTTGCTGGGGTACGTGATTCTCAACTTGAGCATGAAACGGTCGACCTGGGCTTCCGGCAACGGATAAGTCCCTTCTTGTTCGATGGGGTTTTGCGTGGCCAGCACCAGGAAGGGCTGGTCCAGCACATAACTGGTGTCGCCGATTGTGACCTGTTTTTCCTGCATCGCTTCCAGCAGGGCGCTCTGGACCTTGGCCGGGGCGCGGTTGATTTCGTCGGCCAAGACCAGATTGGCAAAGATTGGACCCTGCTTGATGCTGAATTCACCGGTTCGCGGACTATAAATCTGCGTACCGATGACGTCGGCCGGCAAGAGGTCGGGCGTAAATTGGATGCGGCGGAAGGTCAAGCGGAGCCCTTGAGCCAGAGTGCGCACGGCCAAGGTCTTGGCCAATCCCGGCACCCCTTCCAACAGGATGTGGCCGCCTGTCAACAATCCGACGAGGAGGCGATCCATCATGATCCGCTGGCCGACGATTACTTTTTCGAGTTCGCGATAGAGCGGATCAAGCTGTGTGCGCAGCTCTGCGACTTGGCGGTTGATTTCTTGAACGTTGACGGTCATAGGCTCTCCATTGAGGTGACTGTCTGGTTAGCCTCATCATATTGCAGGGCAGCAGTTTCGTTGACATCATTCGTCCGGGACGGCACGATGAAATCATGAAACGCATGTCACTGCGCCAGTTTGGAGAGATCGTCTCCCAGGTCATGGAGACGCTGCCTGAGGAGCTTCGGCCGTACCTCGACAACGTGGTAGTTGATGTGGAGGAAAAGCCCAGCAATGCCACGCTCCGGGCTCAGGGTTTCTCCGAGGACGAAATCGCCCAGGGCAAATCGCTGTACGGCTTGTTTGCGCCGATTGCGCTGCCGACTGCCTGGGGCGGCGATGTGGTGGACGTTCGCGATCTGCCACACCGCATCATCATTTACAAACGGCCGCTCGAAGAGGACTTTCCTACGCGTCGGCAGCTCTTGGAGGAGATCCGCAAAACGGTGATTCACGAGGTAGCCCACCATTTTGGGTACACTGACCGCGACCTGGAACGGTGGACCAACGTGTATTAATGACGGGAGGAACTCAATCCGCCCCTCCTTGCTGCTTTCCCTGCCCGACATCCGCCGAGGAAGGAGGCCAGAGACGGAGCAGTTGCAAGGTTGGTCCCGCCATCATGGTCGTCGCCATGGCCATCAGCACCATCATGGCGAAGAGCGCGGGGGAGAGAACCTTTAGGTCGAGACCAATATTCAGCACAATCAGTTCCATCAGTCCGCGCGTGTTCATCAGGACCCCCAGGCCGGTTGAATCGCTCCAGCTAAGGCCGGAGATACGGGCTGCTACCAGCGTGCCGCTGAACTTACCCGCCGTGGCCACGATGATGATCAACCCACACAAAAGCCATTGCTCCAAGCCTGAGACCAGCCCGATCTGGGTGCGCATACCTGTGAAGGCGAAAAAGGCTGGTAGCAGCAGGACGGTAACCAGGTCTTCAAGCTTCTGCGTAAGCCCCAGCGCAACGGCATGGTCGTGGGGGATGATGGCTCCCAACAGGAAGGCTCCAAAGATCGCATGGATGCCAATCGCTTCAGTTGCCAAAGCGGAAAGGAGCAGCAGCGCGAAGACCATGGCAACGACGCCAGGGGTTATCTGAACGGGATCCAGCCGGACCAGCAACCCGGTAATGGCCGGGCGGACGAACCAGAACATGAAAGCGATATACGCTGCGGTCAGGCCGAGAACGAAAAAAGCAGTGCCCACTCTCGCCTGGGCCACCGCTACCACGAAGGCCAACAGGCACCACGCCGTTACGTCGCCCATGGCTGCGCAGCCGAGGGCCAGAATCCCCAGGGGTGTCTTCTGAATCCGTCGGTCGGTCAGAATGCGTGCCAGCACAGGGAATGCGGTGATCGATAACGCAATGCCCACGAACAAGGCAAAGCTGGTGAAGGACACGTCGCCGCCCGCGAATTCCGGGTAGAGCAGCCAGGCGAGGGCGGTCCCCATCAGAAAGGGGACAACGATGCTGGCGTGCGAAATGACCAACGTGGCTTGGGCCCTCTTGCGCAGCACGCCCAGGTCCAATTCCAGGCCAACTAGGAACATGTAGAAGATGACACCAAGTTGGGCCATCACGCCCAGGTAAGGTGCGACGGCCGGCGGCAAGATGAACGAGGCAGCTTCCGGCCAGACCTGGGTCAGGAACGACGGCCCCAGCAGAATGCCCCCCACGACTTCGCCAATCACCGGCGGCTGGCCCACGTAGCGGAAGAGCAGACCCAGGGATCGGCCGAGGACCAGGACGGCCGCCAAGGCCACAAGAACATGCAGCAGCGCGTCGGGCTTGCCTCCCACAGGCATATCATGATTGTACGCAGGCCGAGCGCAGGAGCAGCCCGCCGGACTTATTGATCCCGCCAGCGGCAATCGCATATAATGGTGGCCATGCCCGTGCGGTTGGAGAGTGGCCCATGGCGGAAGCATTCCACCCCCCTGGTGAGACGGGCTTGAATGGCTTCCGATGCCGTAGACCTGAGTAGGCTCATGCGCGACCCGGATGCGATCCCGGATTCCCAGCCACAGCGAGACCCGGAATACCAGGACTTTCATTTCCATGACGACGACGAGGTAGTTCCCGCCGACGATGTCCAGCACCGCCGCAGTCGCCCACCGCTGCCGCGAAAGCCGAATCGCAGGCCGCCGCCACGCCGTCGCTTCGAAGAGGATTGAAGCGCGGGAGATCCTATTCCAGCAAAGGGAGAAGACAATGCGAGCCAATCCGGTGAAGCGAGCGCTCCGAGAGGGAAAACCTGCCGTGGGAACTTGGTTATCGCTGGGGAGCATCACCGCTTCACGGTTTCTGGCACGGTCGGGATTCGCGTGGCTGACCGTGGACATCGAACATAGCCTGGTCGACTGGGAAACGGCCACGCACATGTTCGCCAGCATTGCCGACGCCGGCTGCACGGCCCTGGCACGCGTGCCGGCAAATCGGCACGATCACATCAAGCGCGTCCTGGATAACGGCGCCCACGGCGTGGTGGTGCCGATGGTGAACAGTCGGGAAGAGGCCACCGCTGCGGTGGCGGCCATGAAGTTCCCGCCCGTCGGCAACCGCAGTGTCGGCGGCAGTGTGCATGCCTTCAACTTTGAGGCCACGGCCAATGAGTACTATGCCCGCGCCAATGACGAGATCCTGGTCGTGCTCCAGTGCGAACACATCAAAGCCGTGGAGGATGCCGATGCGATCTTTTCTGTGCCCGGCATCGACGCCATCTTCGTGGGACCGAATGATTTGGCTGCCAGCATGCGCAGCAAAGATGGCCGGCCCCCGAGCGCCGACGAAACCAGCCGGGCCATGAAGCACATTTTGGAGACTTGCCGCAAACACAAAGTCGCACCCGGGCTGCACTGCACCAGCGCCGAAGAAGTGCTGCACCGGATCGATGAAGGTTGGCAGTTCCTTGCGATTGGCAGTGAGCTAAAGATGATGCTGGATGGAATCAACACCGTGGTTCAGAAACTGGGCATTGGCGAAATGAAGAAGGAACTGGCCAAGTATTGATCGGATCATTCCGCTGCGGTCGGTCCGCGGTTCTGCCGCCAGCAGTCCACATACTTTTCCCAGGGGACCAGGGGCAGATACAGGCAAATCATGTACATGGGAAAAGCACACAACTGCAACGAAACGGCTGTTCCAACGTGGAAGCCAATGCCGGTCCACAGTGTCCATTTGCGAGTCCAAGGAATCATGACGAGCAGCGGAAAACCCAGCTCCCAAATCAACGTGCTCCAGCTCAGAAACTGAATGAGGGACATCGGCAAGGGCAACTGAGCGTAGGAATAGCGCGTCCATGCCAAGTTGCAAAGCACATAATGCAGGACATCTCCATCACGCCAGTGGGAGCCCAAGGACTTGTAGACGCCGTTGAAAAAATAGATGATCGCAAGCTGCACGAAGAGCAACCGGAGCGGCCAGGCGTGGACAAGGACCGGTGCGCTATCTTTTTGCGGATCATGGGCCCGCCGGTTGCACAGGGACCAGACCGCCGCACAGGGGCAGACCATCAAGTAAAAAAGCAGAATCGTTCGGACGTTGTCGCCCGAGTTGTGCAGATAGCCATTAATGCCAATGATCGAGATCGAAAGCATCCAGGCGATCAGGGCACTCCAGCGCGAGAGCACACCGATCAGCAGGAACAATGCGGCGACGCTCCAGGCTACAAAAACGCCCGTCACAGCCACGGGGCTCTCGACCCAGCGCAGGACCGACCACCGCAACGAGGTCGCGGAAGCAGAGAAAACCTCCGGGCTGCCGAGGCTATCCCGGCCAAAGAAGGCATCGGCGTGCGGCAGGTAGAGGGTGAAGATATCCACGAACAGCATGATGGCCACGCCGATGCGAAGAGCTGCCAGGCGCTCGGCTCGCACCGGCTCGGTCCACCACGGGGAATCGCAAAGGGGCCAAGGTAGCCAGGGGCGAAGACCGACCGCCGCAGGTTCGCTCATG
>DATGIQ010000292.1:0-8132 GCA_035295665.1 Gemmataceae bacterium
GATGAGTTGTAGGCGTTGGTTGCGATCGGTTTCGTTTTGAATTCGCTGCCGGTCCGCTTCCGGTAAGCGCTGGATCCACTCGGCGTACCGTTCGAGGACCCGCTGCAGGTGAGCGGAAGCCTTGGACTTCTTATCATGCAATTCGTGATCGAGTTGCCGGAGCTGTTCCTGCCGCTCGGGGGGCAAAGCCAAAAACGCGGCCAGGCTTTGGCGGAGGCGCTGGTAATGCTCCGGATCTTTCTGCACCTTTTCGAGCAGACGCCGATTGTGCTCCGCGTCCTCGTTGGCGGAGTCCGCCTCGCCCCATAAAGGGACCAGCATCACAACCGCAGCTCCCCACACCATTCGTCGCCAACAGCACATACGCAGTACTCGAATCGCCGGGCTAGCCATCATCTCCGAATAATTCCGGATTGTCCAATTCACGCAAGAAACCGATGTCGTCCACCAATTCGTAGAGGCGTTTGTTTTCGAGGAGGCGAAGGTCCCGCGCCATCAATGACTCCACATCCGGAACGGTCGCCTCGGTGGGCGTAGGTTTGCTTGTGGAAATCCAATGAACGCCTCCAAATCCCGCGGCAGAAGCAAGCAGCAGCCCGGCGGCCCAGCCAACAGGCAACACCCAACGCGGCCAGGCGCGCTGGACGGTTGGGGTTACGATGGCTTGCATGGCCGAGAGTCGCTCCAGGGTGCGGCTGGCAAAGGTAGCCGTCGGTTCCGGCCGCGGCAAATAGTCCAGCATTTCCCAGGTTTTGCGGAGCGCTTCTGCCTCCGCTCGAGCCTCAGCATCCAGATTTAGCCTGGCTTCGAGAGCCCGTGCATCCTTGGAGCTCAGCTCGCCATCGAGGTAAGCGACCAGGTTTTCGCGGTCTTCATCATTTAGCGGAGGAAGTTTTGCCATGTTTCGTTCCAGCAGCGCGTTGACCGCAGTCCTATTCCACCGGCGGCGGGGGGACAGGGGTCCCATCCATGTAAATATAGCCCTGAAGCGCGGCGCGGAGATTGGTCCGCGCCCGGCAAAGCAGCGATTTCACCGCTTTGCTGCTCAACCCCATCACCTCGGCGATCGCGGCATAGTTCATGTCTTCAAATTTGTTCAGCAGCACCGCCATGCGCTGCCGTTCGTTGAGTCCATCCAATGCTTGACGGATAATCGCCGCCAATTCCTGTTGTTGAATCCGCTGCACCGGCTGATGGCCGGAGTCCTGTACGAGCTGCTCGGCCGGGCGCGGGCCCAGCGGTCCCGAATCCCGCGTATTCAATGGCACCACCGGCTTGCGCTGCCGGGACCGCAGCGCGTTGAGCGCCAAATTATTGGCGATCGTAAACAGCCAGGTGGAGAATTTGCAGCGAGCCCGATATTTCTTCCGCGCACGATAAACGCGCAGGAACACTTCTTGAGCCAGGTCTTCGGCCTCTTCGGCATTACCGACCAGGTGGTGGAGCACTGCCACCAGGCGATGCTGGTAACGTTCGACCAACTCTTCAAAGGCCCCCGGCTGGTCATCCCGCACGCCGATCATCAGACGGGTGTCCGGATCGCGCAGGGCCAATTGGGCGCTGGTTTCACCGATGGCTGCCAAGGATGCCTCTGACAGAAGTTTCGGCCTCCTCCATCAGATTAAACCACCCCGGCCGCGGAGGGTTTCGGCCAAGGCCAGCAGGACACACGGGAGCCAGGAGTCACTACTCAGTACCCGGTACTCGGTAGGCCGCACTCGGAACCCAAGACCAGGGTCATCCGGCTGTCTCTAACTCCCGACCCCTGATTCCTGACGCCGCAATTGGCCACACGCAGCATCGATCTCTGATCCTTTTCGCTTACGCACCTTCACGCTGATGCCGGCCTGGCGTAACTCGGCCACAAACGCGCTCAGTGCCTCATCCGTCGGCCGGCGATACGGCAGTCCGATGACGTCGTTGAATGGAATCAGATTAACGTGGGCGTGCCGGCCATTCAATAGGCGGGCCAACTCCCGGGCATGTTCGGGTTGGTCATTGATCCCGCGTAGGAGGACGTATTCAAAGGTGACCTGCCGGCCGGTGCGCTCAAAAAAGTAATCCGCAGCGGCAAGGATAGCCGGGAGTCCGGTCTTCTCATTGGTAGGCACGATGCGGGTGCGCACACTATCATTGGGAGCATGCAGCGACACAGCCAGATGGTACTGCTTGCCCTGATCGGCCAGCCGGCGGATCTTGCTGGGTAAACCGACGGTGGAAATCGTAATGTGCCGGGCGCCGATGTCCAGGCCGTCTTTGGCCCCGGCCGCTTCGAGAGCCGAGAGCAACTCGTCGAGGTTTGCCAACGGTTCGCCCATTCCCATAACGACAATGTGCGTGAGCCGTTGTCCCGGTGGCAAGAGATTGCGTAAACGAAGAAGCTGTTCCAAGATTTCGCCGCGCGTAAGATTGCGGACGATGCCGCCCAGACCGCTGGCACAAAACACGCACCCCATGCCGCAGCCGACTTGCGTACTGATACAAGCCGTGTGCCGGTCGACTTCCTGGAGAAGCACGCACTCAATCAGTTCCTCATCCCTTAGCCCCAAGAGGAGCTTGTGCGTGTTATCGTTGGCTTGGAAATGGCGCACCACCCGGCTGCCGAAGAGTTCGAACTCGTCAGACAACGTCTGCCGCAATCCGTGCGGCAGATCGGTCATCTGATCGAACGATTCCGCTCGGCCGGCGAAGATCCAGCGGCGCAACTGCCGCGCCCGCATCGGTGGCTCACCCTGAGCCGCCAGCCATGCGCGGAACTCATCCGGACGGAGGTTCAGCAGAAGCAGTCGAGCCGCGTGTGACTTATCGGGTTCGCCCAGGTTTTCCATACCGTCCATTGTAAAGGGCTAGCCCAAACGAAACCAAGGGCCGGTCCGATCTTGACAAGGCGGAGAAGGTTTTCTATCAGCGGCTTGCTTGTTCTCTAACCCGGCAGCGATGAGAGGGTCCGAACATGCCGTTGGTTTCGTATGCGCAGAATCGTGAAGATGTTCTCCTGTACCGCGCGTTCTCCGGGCGAACCGAGGGGTTTTACATCGACGTGGGAGCCAACGATCCCACGGTTTGCTCGATTAGCAAATGCTTCTATGACCTCGGATGGCACGGCATCAACATCGAGCCGGTCCGGCCCGTGTTTCAGCGGTTGGCTGCCGACCGAACCCGCGACATCAATTTGAACATTGGACTCTCGAATTGTCGGCAAACCCTCCGCTTCTACGAATGCGTCAGTGAGTCGACCTTGTCCACCTTTTCATCCGCGTCGGCGGCCTGGTGGAGTGCGCCTCCTCGTGGTTTTGTGTTCAAGGAACGCCAGGTCCCCGTGATGACGCTCGCCCAGGTGTGTGAGCAATACGTTCGGCAGCCGATTGACTTTCTCTCCATCGATGCCGAGATGCATGAACGCGCCATCATCGAAGCCCAGGACTGGAAACGCTGGCGGGCCCGCATCGTGGTGGTCGAGGATGGCGTATCGGCAGAAACCGGTCGAACCTGCCATGATCAATGGGAGCCCATTCTGCTGGCGGCCGATTATCTGTTCGCGTTTTGGGACGGCGTCAACCGTTTTTATGTCCGCAAGGAAGACGAGCACCTGCTCCCTTTGCTCCAGATCCCGGCCAATTCCACGGATGATTTCGTCACTTACGAGCGGCATTGTCTGACCCAGGAGCTGGCTCGATGGTGTGGACAGGAACAGCTGGGGCCGGTCAGCACGATGATTGTGCGCAAGCTCCGTGCCCTGGCCAAGCGGTACCCGAGAACCTCCACCGCCGCCAAACGGATTGTGCGCTTCGTCTTGGCGGAATCCCGACGAGCCCGCGCGTCTTAGAACCACGAACCCAAACGTGTCTGGAAATCTTATACACGTTTCGGTTGGTTGTGTCCGTTTACCGGCGGTTCGGAGAACCGCGTGGGGCATATCACCACGCGGTTCTCCGAACCGCCGCGAAAGGACCATAACGAACCGGATCATGAATTAGTGTGCTGCCCACTGTTCCTTGATGAACCGTAAGCCGCGCGTGTAGACTTCATCCGCGTTCGGGAACAGGTCCCGCCACACACGGGTCGCTGCCGCCAGATCCGGCAATGCTCGGCCGAACGCCTCGATGACCAGCCAGCGATCGTAATTCGCTTTCCGCAGTGCCCGAAATGTCTCATCCCAGTGAACGAGGCCCGTTCCCGGTGTGCCGCGATCGTTCTCGCTGATGTGGACATGAATGAAACTGTCCGCCAAGCCGGAAATCGCCTTGGTCACATTCTTCTCTTCGATATGGGCGTGGAAGGTATCGTACATGGTGCGGAAATTCGGATGATTGACCCGCTGCACCAGGGCCCGGGCGTCGGCAGCCGTGGTCAGGAAGTAGCACTCAAAGCGGTTCAAGTACTCGATGGCCAACGCAACTTTGGCCTTGGCGGCTTCCTCCGCAGCCTGGCGTAAGACATCGGCGGCGCGTTGTTTTTCGTCTTCCGTCGGACCGTTCCCCGAAAAGACAGCCAGGGGGGAATGGTAAGGGCCCGCCATGACCTCGCCGCCCAACGTGGCCGTCATGTCGATGGCCCACCGCAGCCGTTCCAGCGCCTTCTTGCGCACCGCCGGGTCCGGACTGATGGGGTTGGCTTCCAGCGTGGCCACCGTCACGGTCGTACAGCCCAGTCCCTGATTCTCCAGTTCCTTGCGAATGGTTTTGAAGTGAGCCGCATCGCCGTCGAAAAGCGGCACCTCCACGCCATCGAAACCGGTCGCCTTCAATCGCGCCAAGATCGGGAAATGATCACTCGTAACATGGGTGGTCCAGAGCAGCAGATTCATGCCGATTTTCATCGCTGGCAACTCCTCGTTTACGGCTGAAGGATCGTACGGTAGAATCGCAAGTATTGTGCGGCAACCGGGGCTCCTTGGCAAGCATGTTCTGGATTGTCACCACGGCACACGATTCACCCCATGCAGAACAGCGATGGAACAGATCAATGCCCGGTCGATTTTCAGTCCGGCCACCGGCTACATTCGCCGGGGCGGTTTCGACTGGACCTGCAATCCCTATCTCGGTTGCTCGTTTGGCTGTTCCTATTGCTATGCCATGTTCTTACCCCAAAATCGCCGGCCGAAGGAGGATTGGGGCAAATGGTTTCAGGCCAAAGTCAATGCGATCGAGCTAGCCGGCAAGCAAGCCCCCAAGCTCACAGGCCAGGCCGTCTACATGTCCAGCGTAACCGACCCTTATCTACCGGCTGAGCGCAGCCTGCGTTTGACACGCGGCATCTTGGAAACTCTCGTTGCCTATCAGCCACGGTTGCTTGTCCAGACGCGCGGCCCACTGGTCCTGCGCGATCTCGATATCTTGGGCCGATTTGCATTCGTCCGTGTCAATCTCTCCATACCGACGGACAGCGAGGCCGTCCGCCAGGTATTCGAGCCCAAGGCCCCGCCACTGGAGAGCCGTTGGCAGGCCCTGGCTCGGCTCCGAGCTGCGGGGATTCCGGTCGGCGTTTGCATTACGCCAGTGCTGCCCCTGGATAATATCCGGGACTTTGTCGACCGCTTGGCAGCATTTCGGCCCGACGTCGTCGTCACCCAGAATTTCCATGACAGCGGCGGCAAATTCGGGGCAGACACTGGAGTGCTCGCCAAGAAGTTGTTGGACCGTCGACTGTGGACCGCCGAAAATTATGAGCAATTCCGTGAGGAGCTGCGGCGGCATCTGGACACTTACGAAGGGGAAGCCGGGTTTTTCCCGCCACCCGCTGGCAACGCGCGGGACCATCGTGGATTGCCATCTAGCTGTGACTGAGGTACTCTGTGGAAGATCTTGCTGGTGCGTCGGCCAGCACGAAGCTGCCAGTTAGGGAGGGTAGGGCGATGAGGAATCCCAATCGGTCAATTCATGGCCTCGTGGTGGCGTTGAGCCTGGCGTTGGCGTCGTGGTCGGGCGCTGCGGATGGATCTCGTCAAGACAATGACCCTTCGCTGAACGACCTGAGCATGGAAGTATCTGCCCTCCAAACGATCCACCAGCTCGACCTCACTCCCGCGCAATTGGAAACGCTTCGGAAATTCGCCAAGGAGACGGCTCCAGAATCGGATGTTCGGGAAGGGGCCAAGGCAAGGGCCGACTACCGCCGTACACTCAATGCTTTGCGGACCGCCTTGGTAGATGAGGACGATGAGCTGATCGATCAACTCCAAGAGGAACTGGATGATCTCCGTGAGAACGAAAAGCCCGAGCTGAATGACAGTATCGAATTGACCAATGCCGCGCGGGAACGAGCGCCCGAACTGCTGCGCTTACTGGCGCCCCGTCAGGTGGCCGCATACTTAGGAAATCACGCCGAGGATGTGCCGGAACCGATGGAACGGCTCCTCGAAGCCTTGGGAAGGGTGCGCGATCTGGATCCCAAGGAATGGAAGCAATTCCGCGAGACCATTTCCGAGGAAGTCGGCCGCGGTGTGGCCGGGCTGGACTTGGAGAACGTATCTCAGGTGGGCGATAAGGTGATCCAGCTCTTGATCCACGCCCGTGCCTTGAAGCCCGAAGAATTCAAGATGGAACGGCCGGAACTGGAAAAGATGGCTCGCGAAATCGTCGGCAATCTGGGTCCATTGGACGTGCTCCGCCACGCCCTGCTTCAGGATCTGGCCGAGTTACTGTCCAACCCGCGCCTGAAGGCAGCCGTGGACGCACGCCTCAAGAAAGAAACCGGCAACCCCTCGCCATGAACTGCGTCTGCGCTCACTGCCGGCATCCCTATGCCCTCAGGGCAGAGATACATCCTTGAACTCGAAAGGAACCGGGACTTCCACGATTCGTCCTGGCGTGCGGTACACCAGCCTCCAATCGCTGAATTTGCCCAGGGTCAGCTTCTTTTCCGGTTCATCGCCAAAGCGATAGCGGATGATAGCCTTCGTATCGCTCTGGTCATCGGTTTCATACCCGAGGTTGGGTGGAAAGCGTTGCTTGATGCCGGCTTGCTCACGCTCAAGGAACAGCTGATTGTTGATGATCCACGATTGGAAGCTCTCGAACTTGGGTCCGTCCGGCGGATATTCCAGCAACAGCCCGACCGTCCACACTTCATCGCCGCCGCCACCCTCCGAACGCAGCTCGCGCAGGTGAATGGTCACGCCCTCCTTGGTTTCCTTGCGGGCTTCGTTGGCCTTTTCAATCTTGCTTAACTGGTCAAAGGTGAACGTAAGCATTTTGATCGGTCCCATGACCGCGAGCTTGCCCTTTAACAGGCTGAACGACTTGGCGGATCGTTGCGGCGCCGGGATGCGGAGATCGATGGTTTTCACAATCGGCCGGCCGATTGCGGCTGGACCTTTGCCCGATTCAGGAATCTCGATGTCCCGACCTTTATCGTCCTGAACCGTCAACGAGTCCGGGCGAGTTTCCATGAGAAGGGGCTGGAAGCGCGGCTCCCAAGCAACCTCCAAATTGATGTCGCAATAGTGTGCATCGGCATCGAGGAGGTGATGCAGGTGGAGACCCTTGATGGCCACGCGAAACAGCCCGCTGTAGCTGACGGGCATCACCTGGTGAGGTCCGTCCAGCAAAGCAATCTTTCCATCGCGCTCATATAACGAGACCTTGGCATCGGCGGTCTTGGCGATGGTATCCAGCGCTTGCCAGAACGTGGCATTTTTCAGGCCGATCTTTGAGAGCTTAATATCTTCCCGTTCGCGACGGCGGTCTTCGACCTGGTTGCCCGTCTGGGTTGCGAGCTCTCGGAGGGCCTTACTGAGAGGGATATTGGTTTCTTGAAGGGTGATGGTTTTGGGCGTCAGCTCTTTCGGGACATCGCTGTCCGAATCTTTGGTCTGGCCCTGTACCGGACCTATCCCCCAGGGAACACCCGAAGTCAGGACCAGGAAGGCTGCGAGAAGTGACAACGTGACTGCGAATTTGGCGCAAGAATACATGACCGAATCTCCCGGAGAAAGGTGGGAGCCTGCATCTCTGATGGTACAGCTTCGCGGGTTCGGGAGCAAGGAGGGGAATATGTCCCCGCGCAAACGAACAGCCCGCCTCGTGGTGTGGGAGGAGGCGGGCTGGTGGAAAGAATCCCGGCGATAACCTACTCTCGCGCCAGCAGGCACTACCATGGGCCCCGGATGCTTAACGGCCGTGTTCGGAAAG
>DATGIQ010000293.1:0-17184 GCA_035295665.1 Gemmataceae bacterium
TAGGACTGGATTCCACGAACGGTCCGGCTATCTTGGCCACCGACCCCCAGCCGGGCTCGACGCTGGACCGCTCGCCGTGGCTGATCCGGGTCGACATGAGTGAGCCGCTCGACCCGAGTACCGTTGCCGCCGGCAGCAGCGTTCAGTTGCTCAGCAACGCCCATGGCACGTTTGGCGACGGCAACGACCAAGATGTAAACCTGGCCAGTGCCACTCTCAGTTCGGATGGGACCGAACTGCTGGTTGCGCCCGCGGCACCCCTGGCTCCGGGTTATTACAAGGTTGTCCTTGCTGGCAATAGTAACGCGAACCCGCAAGTGTTGGCCGACCTGCATGGGCTCTCATTGGGAACCAACAGCGCTCAGCTCACGGGAGCAGATTTTTCCTACACGTTCCAAGTTAACGGCAACGAAGGCAACACCGGGGTCGGAACGCCGGCGGATGATAGCGCGGCCACGAGTCATGATCTGGGCGATCTGAGCCAGACGGGTTTTGTGCAGGTGGCCGGAGCAATTGGCGTCGATTCCACCGATCCGGTGCCCTTCGACGGATCCGCCGTTGACATGTACCACTTCCAGGTGAGCGGAACCGGACGTTACGCATTCACCGCGGAAGTCTTCGCAGGCCGCATCGGCTCGCCGCTGAGTCCCGGAATTAGCCTGTTCCAGTCCGACCCAACCACGGGCCAGCTCACGCTGCTCGGCTCCAATTCCGGCACGCAAAACAGCGCGGCTGGGACCGATGGTTCCTTGCCGCTCTACACCGATCCGGCCCTTTTTGCCGGATTGCAGGCCGGCGATTATTACGTGGCAGTGTCCAATAACTTCAACATGCCGGACCCGGCAACCAGTCCGGTAGCGACGAACGGCGGCTTTGATCCGAATGTCTCGCTCCGGGGACAGAACGGCGGCTCCACCGGCGATTACGTGCTCAACATGCAAGTGCAGCCGGCCCCGGCTGCACCTCAGGTAACGGCCGTATCGATCAACCAAGGCGCGACGCTGAATGCCCCGCCAACGTTTGTTACCGTGCAATTCAGCGAAAATGTCAATCTGTTGCAGCTGGCTCAAACCCCTGTCAACGGCACATCGGGCACATTGGCGGCCGTCTACGTCCAGGGGAGCAATGGAACCGATTATTATCCGCGCCTGTACTCCTATGACACGACGACCCAACAGGCGACATTCCTGATGCGGAACGGGCTGATCAACGGCAACTATACGTTTCATCTGTCCGCTGCCCTGGGGCTGAGCGACATGGCGGGCAATCCCCTTGTGGGGAACGATCCCGGCGGCGATTACGTCGTGCATTTCACGGTCAACTGGCCGGTGCGGGGCACCAGTACGAACCCATTGCTCGCGTCCGATACGGAGCCGAACGATGACGCGGCGCACGCTCAGGATCTGGGCGTCCTGTACTGGAATGATGTCCAAACCGGAATCACGGTGCAGCGTGATTACACAAGCAATCCGGGAAATGCCCCTGCGGACACTGCGGACTACTACCAGTTCCAGGTTGTCGGAACGGAGGCCTATACCTTCAACTTCCCCAGTGCAACCCCGCCGGCCGGCGTCCAGGCGAGCCTCTTCGAGGCCTCCGGAACCCCCATAAACGTGAGCCGCCAGCCGAACAGTGCAGGATTCTCCGTTTTCGGCCTGCAAGCGGGAACTTACGTACTCAAGATTGGCAATTGGACGACCAGCCAGGCTGCCGGCGTCGCGTACACAATGGTCATCAACTTGGGAACGAACCCGGACAACCCGGTCCCGCTGACGGCGGGTCCTGCGCCGGCCATCAGCATCCAGCTCGTGACGAACGCGCCTCCTCCGCCCATCGCAGCGCCGCTGGTCGTGACGCCGCCTCCCGCGCCGTCGCCGACGGTCGTAAGCACGCCGCCGGCTCCGCCCGCACCGCCATCCAGCTCGCCGAGCAATCCGCCAACGGATTCTCCCGTCCCCAGTTCGACGGATCCCTCGGGGCCTGCAAATAATCCGCTGACGACCGTCGTGGTGACGACAATTCCTCCGCTTCCGTCTGTGCCCCCGCCGGTCAGCATCGCGACCCCCACGCCATCGACAACGACGCTGCCGCCCGCGAACCTTCCGACGACAAACGTGGGGACCAGTTCACCAGCGCCTGCCCCAGCTCCCAGCGTTGCTCCCGCGTCGGGTGAGTTGCCGGCTCCTGCCACGGTCCTGGCGCTTGCCCCGGCTTCGTCCACGCCCCTTCCCGGACCTGTCGCCGTTCCGGTGAATCTGGTGGCCCCTGCCGGAACTGCCAACGCCGGCGTCGCCCCGGCGCTCCTGCGCATGCCAGTGGACCGGCCCGCCGAGATCGTCAACGTTCCTTCGAGTGTGCTCTTGGCCTTGGGTGCCGCTCCCGTGGGGGGGCTCCGGGATTCGGCTTTTCTGGATACACCCGCCCCGGTCGACCGCAGCCTCGTCCGGCTGCCGGACATGCTGAGCTCGAAAGGCTTGCAACTCACAACCATCGCCATTCCCCGAGCGGATTCGGGAGCAACGGCGGGCGATGCTTCCTCCGCAGTAGTTCCGGCCCGGTACGAGCCGGCCAGCCTGGCGGTGGCAAAGCTCTTCCAGCGAACCCAGCCCACGGTACCGGCTGCGACCGACGCCGTGCATGGCAAGTTGGCTAATTTGCTCTCGCAGGGGCTTCGTCAATTAGCGAATTCCTCCTATGCCCGGGCCCTGGATGCGCTCTTCGGCATGGCACAATGGTTGGAGGAGAGCGCCCTGCAAGCTCCCAAATCGTCGTCCCTGGAAGATCCTGCCTCGCAAGATGACAGTGCTGGCTTTGAAACCCGGGAAAGCACGTCTGTTCCGGATGAGGCGGCCGTGCCCAACGCCTCGGAGCGCGTGCTGGTCCATAGCCTCGGGGCATTGGCGGTGTTCGCCGTGGCAAGGTCCGAGAAGAAACAGAGTTCGGAGATGGAATCGCGAAAGCAAGCAGTCATCGCGCTAAAGCCAGAGATCAGCAATTAGCGCCGGATCTGTACTCGGCTGTGAGCATTCCGGAGAACGGACGCACGGCAAGGAGAAGGCGGCACGGTATGAGTCAAGGCAGCATGACCCCACATTCCTCTCGACACACGCAGCGAGAGTGGGAAAACGGCACCGAGAAGCCCAGCTTCCTGGTAGCCAGGGGCAGGAAACTCAAACTCCTCGAAGAACTCTGCGCCTCCTCCGAAGAGGACAATCCGGTCCATCCCGAAGACCTGTTGCCGCGCTGGCCGACCGATCCCGCGACCGATCCCGATGTAGCCAGTCTGCTGTTCGAAGACTTCCGCCAGCGGCAGCGGCGCGGTGAAAAACCGAGCATCGAGGAGTATGACGAACGCTTCCCGGAACACAAAGACTCCGTCGCCGGTCTGTTCCACTACCATGATTTCCTGCGTTCGGTAACGGGAACAAGTGATTGCAGCGGTCCCCCGCTCGCTCTCCCTTCCGTTGGCGACGAAATCTTTGGCTTTCGCCTCCGCCACGAGCTCGGCTCGGGAGCATTTGGGCGCGTCTTCCTGGCCGAAGAGGCCGAGCTAGCCGGCCGGTTGGTGGTCGTGAAGACGTCCGATACGAACGGCGATGAGCCACAGACGATGGCTCAATTGCAGCACACCCACATCGTGCCGATCCACTCGGTACACGAGGATACCCAGGCCGGCCTGCGCGCCGTCTGCATGCCCTATTTTGGAGGAGCCAGTCTCTCGCGCGTCCTGCAACGGTTGTGGTGTGAGCGCACAGCTCCCACCAGGGGCAAACAATTTGTCCAAGCATTGGCCGCGGTCGGCAGCGAGCGACAGGCTGCCGCCGCTCCGAAAACGGACGAAGAAAGGAGGACGCAGGAGGACCAATCTCGTCGGCCGGCTATGTCTCCTTCGGACGCGCGGACGCTCCGCTTGCTGAGCGACTACAGCTATGTCCAGGTCACGGCCTGGGTTGTGGCCCGGTTGGCCGAGGGACTTCAGCACGCCCACGACCGCGGTGTGGTCCATCGCGATATCAAGCCGTCGAATATCCTGGTGAGCGCAGAAGGTCAGCCGATGCTGCTCGATTTCAACCTGGCCCACAATCTCAACACGGACCAGGCCCAGGCTTCCGCCACGCTGGGGGGGACCGTTGCGTACATGGCTCCGGAACACCTCCGCGCACTGGCTTCGCGCGATCCCAATTTGGCCCGCCTGGTCGATCAGCGCTCCGACATTTACGCCCTCGGCATGGTGCTGTATGAGATGTTCACGGGCCACAATCCCTTCGACCAGAGTGGTAGCTATTCCCCCCTGCCGGTCCTCATGGAAGCAATGGCCGTGGAGCGGAGCCGGAATGTGCCCTCCCTGCGGGAACGGCGGCCGGATGTCCCGTGGGGTATCGAGAGCATTGTTCGCAAATGCCTGGCCCCGGATCAGGCCCAGCGTTATCAGCGTGCCGAACACGTGGCGGAAGACCTGAAGTGCTTCCTGGAAGACCGGCCCCTGAAATACGCCCCGGAACTGAGCCGCCGTGAGCGGCTTGGCAAATGGGTGCGCCGCCATCCTCGGTTGACATCCTCTGGGTTCGTGGCTGTGGCCGCGGGGGTATTGCTCCTGGGGGCCGGAATTGCGTTCGCAGCCGTGCGCGAGAATTTGGCAATTTCGCATGCTCAGGAACGAAGGCGTGCTTACGAGGAAGGGACCACGCGCGCCCTCTGCCTAGTCAATACGACGACGCCGTCGGAAGACCACCTGCAACAGGGCGTTCAGGTCTGCGAACAAACATTGGGCCTCTACGATGTTCTCGAACGGGATGACTGGCAGACTCATGGGGACTGGCAGCGACTGGATCCAGAAAAACGCCGGCACCTGGCCGAGGATACGCGGGAATTATTGTTGTTGCTGGCCGGGGCACGGGTGCGCCGCGCACCGCGGGATGAGACGGTCCTGCGCGATGCCCTGGCGCTCCTGGACCGGGCTCGTGCGCTCGAGGATTTGAGCCCCTCCCCGGCCCTGTTGAACGACCGCGCCAACTACCTGGAACTCCTCGGCGATGCGGCTGCGGCCCAGGAAGTCCGAGCCCAGGCCAGGGACGTACAGCCGTCCAGTGCGCGCGATCATTATCTCCTGGCAACCACGTACATCCGCGCCGGCGGGCCGGTCAATCAAAAAAAGGCGATCGCCGAGCTGAACGAAGCCGTCCGGCTCAATCCCCGCGATTACTGGTCGCATTTCCAGCGTGCGATGTGTTTCCAGGAGCGGGGGGACTACACCCAAGCCGCTGCTGACTATGGCACATGCATAGGCCTGTGGCCGGAGTTCGCCTGGGCTTACTTCAACCGTGGTTGGGTGCTGCACAAAATCGGCAAACGAGAAGAGGCCCTCAACGATTACACGGACGCGCTCCGGCAGGATCCTACCTTTGCCAGTGCCTATCTGAATCGGGGCCTGGTCTCGGTGGAGCTGCGCCAATTTGGTGCGGCACTCGCCGACTACGACCGTGCCAAGGAGCTGGGCAGGGATGATGCAAGTCTTCACGCCGGGCGCGGCATGGCCCTGGAGGGGCTGGGGCGATTTCAGGAAGCGGATGCGGCTTTCGCTGCAGCGTTTGCGCGCTCGGAAGGAATCCCGGCGGCGGACCGTGCCCGGATCCGCTGGACCTACGGTTTCGCCGTGGCCGGACGCTTGCCGGACAAAGCCGAGCAGGCATTTATCGCGGTCTTGCAAGAAGATCCGAAGAATGTGGAAGCTCTGTATGGGCGCGGCCTCTTGCTTGTGGAGCAGAAGCAGCCACAAGCGGCGCTCGGCTGGCTCAACCGGGCTCTGGAAGCAGATGCGAACTTCTTGGAAGCACGGCGTGCGCGGGCCATACTTCTGGCACGGCAGGGAAGTCTGGAAGCTGCGGCGCAGGACATCAATGCGTGTCTGGAGCGGGATGGCCAATCCGGTTCCATGCTGTACGGAGCAGCCTGTGTGACCGCTCTGGCGGCCGCGGCGACCGCAGACCCAGGGGGGCGCGAGAACTTGACGCAACAGGCCCTCGCATTTGTGCGCGCGGCCTTGGAGCACGGTTATGGGCAGGATCGGGCTGCCCAGGATCCCGACCTGTCGGCGATCCGCAATCGCCCGGAGTTTCGCCAGATCTTGCAGGAGCGGGTCGCTGGTCCAGCCCTCAGCGTCCGTGTGGGAAATTGAGCGCGCGGAGGCGCGGAGAGCTTAACCATCCATCGAGGATTCAGGGGAGACAGGAGGCACAAATGCTCGTGGCCCGTGGAGCGACGCCCAGTGGACGCCGGTATTCGCTGGCGAACAAAGCCAAGGCACTTGCCGTGATTTTGCGCGAAGAATTTGACGTGGCCTTTGTGAGCTACGATGCCACGACCGGGGGGCGGATCGGCTCTTCGGAAACCCAGCAAGCCAGCGATACCTGGGTGGCCCTCGAAGCGAGTACCGTGACCGAGCTGGCGGTTGCTGGACGCGCCCATGTCACCCTGCTGCCTTACAACCGCTACGAGCTGGCCATTCCCCTGTATGAAGGGGGGAAGGTCGTTTTGGTGGCCGTCGCTGCCGTTCCGGCCTTGGCTTCCCCCGGCCCCCACGCGGCCCAAGAGGAGATGCGGCTGCAGAAATGGGCGCAGTCGGTTTGTGACCGGCTTCGAAGCTCCGATCAATTGCTGCGGCAACGTCGCAACGAGGAGGAGCAGAGAGCCCAGGTCAAGATGGCGTGGGAAGTCATCCTGACGCTCGATCATTTGATCCGCCACCTTCGCATTCACAAGAATCCGGCGAAGAACCAGGAGCGCATCCTCGAAGGCGCGTTCGAACTGCTTCATGTCCAATCGCTGCTCTGGGTCCCCCAGCATCCTGATGCGGCCGTCAATATCCAGGGGGAGGCATTTCTAGGGCCTAGCGATTGCCGGCAGCTGGCGGCGTGCATCGCTCGATTGCCGGAGCGCGACGAAACCGGCCTGTTGTTGTGCAACGAAGTTCAGGGCAAGAGTTGGGGAACACGCTTTCCCAACCTCAACAATTTGATGGCGTTCGCGGTTACGCAGCAAAGCCAAGTCATTGGCTGGGTCATTGCGCTCAACCGCTTGGAAGGAAATGCGGAAGGCGAGACGGTGAAAATCCGGGATCAGGGCGGCGACCGGGCGGTGGAGCAACCGAATCCCGGGACGCAGCAGCCCTCTCAGTTCCGCCGCAGCGATGCGGCACTCCTCAGTCCGTTCGTGGCCTTGCTCGGTCTGCACGCCCGCGGCTCTGAGAACTACCAGGACATCAAGAATCTGCTGGTCGGCTTGACTCGCTCCTTGACCTCGGCCTTGGACGCCAAGGATTCCTACACTTATGGCCACAGCGAGCGCGTTGCCCGGATTGCCGTCGAATTGGGCCGTGAACTGGATATGGACGATGATGAGATCGGGGACATTTATCTCGCCGGGCTCTTGCATGATATCGGCAAGATTGGTGTCAGCGACGCGATTCTGGGCAAGCGGGAGCGGCTAACCCCTGAGGAGTTCGAGCAGATCAAGCAGCATACGACCATTGGTTATTCGATCCTGGCGGACCTCCGCCAGATCCGCAGCTTGTTGCCCGGGGTTTTATATCACCACGAGCACTATGATGGCGGCGGCTACCCGGACGGATTGGCAGGAGAAAAGATCCCGCTTCTGGCGCGGATCCTGGCCGTCGCCGATGCCTACGATGCCATGAGCACCACCCGCCCTTACCGCCCCGCCATGCCCTACGAACGGGTCGAGGAGATCCTCACCGAAGGCGCGGGCCGTCAATGGGACAAGCGAATCGTCGATGCGTTCCTTCGCTGCCGGCACAAGATCCACGCTATCCGTCAGCGGGGTGTCGGCGAGTCGTTGCGGCACGCCATCGATGGCGTCTTGCGCAACGATCAAAGCTCCATGCGTTCGGTCGCACTTGGACCGCTGCAAAGGAAGACCATCACACCTTAGAACCTCGACCAAAAGGCGTCTGGATCTCCAAAAACAAAGTTCCAGTCAACTTTGGTCGTGGTTCCTTGTCCTTGCCAAGCCCAGGGCTTGGGGGCAGCGTCCACTGCAATCGAAGCATCCACAACGTGAGTGAGAGGAGGCGTTGTGTTCGAACAATTAGAAGCTCCCTTGGGAACGGGGTCGCAACGAATGGCGCTTCGGGAAAGTGGGTCGGCGGCAATTCCCCTCGCCAGCGGCCTGTCCGGCGCTCGACCCGTTCCCGCGAAGGTCGCCGTGAATCGCCCGCAGCAATTGCTGGAGTTGGCCGGCAAAGTCAGCCGTGCCAGTTGGGGCGGAATCGGATTTCTTTCCGAGGGGGAGCTGGTTGAACACCTGACGTTTGGTATTTCAGATCAAAGCGCCACCGAGCTGGCCCGCTCTCCCTGGTATGTTTCGTTTATCCACTTCATCCACAGCAGCCCCGCCGCGGTCAGTCTCAAAGAATTGGCCGAGTCCGACTTCATGCTGGCCATGTCGCAAATGGAAGATCCGCGCACTGGGAACCCGGTGGGTGCACGCCTCACCGCGGACGCGGGCTTTCACTGCCCCGGTTTGGGTTTGCCAGCGATGGGATCCCTACTCGGCATCTCGCTGAATTGTTCCGGCCTTTACCAGGCGGCGCTCTTCCTGGCGCGCCCTCCGGAGCAGCCCGCCTTCGATGCCACGGATCTAGAAACCGTGCGCGCCGTGTGCTCCTGGCTGGAGCAGGCACGCATTTTCGATGGCACGCACTTGCTCACCCGGCTTCGACTGCTCAATCACGTGGCTCAGGCCGCTGCCGGGAGCCTCGAACTCGAGCGCATTCTCTCGGCAGCCCTCCGCGAGCTCGACCGCCACATTCCTTTACAGGTTGGAGTTATCTGGCTCACCGAGGAAGCCGAGGACGTACAGTCCGGCTGTGGGGAGGCTGCCGGACTTCCGCCGACGGAGGCGGCACGGCCATGGCGCGTGGGCCATGCAGGCGCTTCTTGCAATCCCGCCGCTCCGGAACGTGGGGCGAAACCTCTGGCTGCCAAGGGCCCGTGTCCGTATCCAGCCGCGTCCTCCGACCTGAGCACGACATCGCTGGTCCTGGCGGCCACGAGCGCTGTCGCCAATGAAGAGAGTGGCTTGCCCGGTTTGAACGTGGGTTCGCGATTTCGCCTGGAAGAAACGCCTTTTGCCACTTGCCTCAGTGAGGGTCAAGCGGTTTATGGCGATCTAGGCCGACCCCTGGAACGAACGAGCCGGCTTGCGGAGCAATTGGCCCGCGGCCGGGCGTCGGCGCACTTTGCGGTGCCGCTCCGTGCCGGCGACCGAACCGTGGGTATCTTGCAAAGTGTCTGCACGCGCCCAAGCGGTTTCACGAATGAACAGATCCAACTTCTGTATCTGGTGGCCGACCTGCTGGGCCCGGCGATCTCTAACTGCCGGCTCTTTGAACGCCTCAGTGGAGCCTACGAGGAATTGCGACACGCACAAACGCAGCTCATCCAGACGGAAAAGATGCGCGCACTGGGGGAGCTGGCGGCCGGGATGGCACATGATTTCAACAACTCGTTGTGTGCGGTTCTGGGCTTCTTGGAGTTGACGCTGTTGGACAAGGGACTGCCCACTGCCTGCCGCGGCTACCTGGAATCCAGCCGCACCTGTGCTCTGGATGCTGCCCAGACCGTGCACCGCGTTCAGGACTTTGCCCGCTGGCAGCGGAACGAAGCGGTGACGGACCTCATGGATCCCAACGAGCTGGTGCGGCAAACCATCGAGCTGACGCGCCATAAGTGGGGTCGGCCCGCCCTTGTCGGAGAAGCTTCCATCACCGTCGAACAGTACACCGAGGCGACGGCGTTGCTGAGCGGCAATCGTGCAGAATTGCGCGAGGTGCTCACCAACCTGGTCTTCAATGCGGTGGATGCCATGCCGCAGGGTGGATCGTTGGTGCTCCGGAGCTGGAGCGCCGGCTCGGATGTATTCCTTTCGGTGCAAGATACGGGGCTGGGCATCAGCGACGCCGTCCGCCGCCGGCTTTTTGAGCCGTTCTTCACGACCAAGGGGGAGCGCGGGAACGGTATGGGCTTGAGCGTTTCCTTCGGAATCATTCAGCGCCACAACGGCGAAATTACCGTGGATTCCGTGCTCAATCGCGGCTCAACCTTCACCATCCGCCTGCCGGCCGCGGCGGAGACCCGCTCGGACGGCACGGTAGCCTCGGTCGAGGCAACCGGGAGCAATTCCGCGGCTGTGAGTACCGCTCCCAGGAGCTTGCGCATTCTCATCGTGGAAGATGAAGAGAGTATTCGCCGCTTTCTGGCTGCCGGGCTTGTTCAGCTCGGTCACCGGCCCCGCGTCGCTTCGAATGCTCAAGAGGGACTCCTGGCTTTCGCGGAAGAGCCTTTTGATGTGGTCGTCACGGATCTGGGCCTTCCAGACGTCAGTGGGGAAGAGGTGGCACGCCAGGTAACCGAGCGGTCGCCAGAGACGCCCGTCGTGCTCTTGACCGGCTGGGCCGACCAAATCAAGGCCGAGACCCGCTCCATTGTCGGTGTTCGCTCCGTGTTGGGCAAACCGATTACACTCAGCAGCTTGGTCAGCACCCTTACGGGCCTGTACGAGGCATAGTTCGGGCAGGCCGACCGTCCGAGCCTCCGGCGGGCGGTTCGGTCTCCTCGGCCAGGAACTGGGAACAGAACCTTCGCAGCATCGTCTCCGGGTACAAGCAAAACGGATAATCACGGCGTTCGAGGACGGCATTGGCCTGGAGCTCTTGGGCGCAGCGTTGTTGCTGCTCTTGCAGTGTGCGGAACTGGCTGGCCACGAACGGACGCAGCTTTTCGGTGAGCTCGCGCAAGACGTGAAACTGTTCCCGCCGGCTGTGCTTGTCGGCAGGGGCTTTCGTAATCCAAGCTTGTTTCTCGGTCGCCAGGTCCAGCGCTGTGGAAGTTGCGCTCTGTCGATCGAGATGGCGTTGCGGATTGTAGCGAAGATCGCGCAATTCGCTGGACAACTTCCGGTACAGTTCAGGACGTGCCGGAAAGCCTGGGAGCGGCAACAACAGCGTGGCGGAGAGCACAAGATACTGCGGCGGCTCCCGGCCGTAGAAGCGCTGAGAGATTTCATCCGTCAGCTCGTCATACTTGCCGCCGCCGATGCCGTGGATAAACAGATCTGCCAGGAAGCAGCGTGCGAACAGCGTATTGGTCAACGCCCGGCTGCGGATCTTGAAGCCGCGTTGCTCCAGTTCCTGCCAGGCGCGGACCAGGGCGGCCCCTCCCTGGGCGCCTGCCTCCCGATGGTGCGCCGATGGCAAGTCGGGCCAACGTTCTGCATCGACGCGCAACGCCAACGCGGTCGGGAATTGCCGGGCCCACAAGCGGCCCCGCTGCTGCTGTCCTGTTCGCCAGGCCCAGAAGGGCGTTTCCAGCCACTCGCCTTCCTGGGCCAGGTCGGGAACGGGATGGTTACGGCTCCGGATCCCGTAGCGGCGTCGATACGCTTGAACGCAACCGTTATAAATTCCGTGAAATCGAGGTAGCTCCGCTAGCAACTGGCCGGCGAACCAGGCGAACGGTTCGGTACGGCAAAGATGGCTCACGGGCAGCTCAAGATTGGGACACCCCCACCGGCGTTCAAAGGTCCGGCGGGCGGCAACCAGGCGCTCACCCAGAAGTCGGGTCCGCTTTGCTTGCTTGCCAACCTCTAACCAGAAGGAATCGAGCAGAGGCACAAAGCCCCAATCCTGCAGGTGGGGCCCGGCCCGTTTCGGCAAGGAGCCAAACAAGTCTTCATCGTTTACCATGCGCTCTTCAAAGGGGACCTCGCCGCTCCAGTAATCGTAGGGTAGAGACACCGCGTGGGGCCAGGGGTCTTCGGCGCTGGACAGGACAGGCATCCGGAGTGCGGTTGCCTTGGCCGTATCCTGATCGACGACGAGATTGATGGGTGTGGCCCTCAGGGTTTGGGCGAGGCCATTCAGCGCAAAATTCTTGACCCAAACTCCGGGGTGAAAAAGCTCCGGCTGATGCCCGGCCATGAGGATGGATGTGTGGCCGAAGTCGGCGGTAGGTTCCCCGGCCTGGTGCAAGTATTCCTTGGCCGCGGCGACCACGACTTCACGCCCTTGACGAAGGAGATCCGTCGAAGGTCGTCCAAGGACGGGGAAAGGAGCTTGTTCCAGCCGTTGACGGTTGGCGGCAACGATCCGTCCCGCCTCAGTCAACGGTGGCTCTGCGATGATTGCGCCGTGTTCCTGGGGTGCTTTCAGGGGTGGCATGCGTTCGCAGCCCTTTCGGGATCGACGGCAGCAGCTGGCAGTGGCGTGAGCTCACCAACAGCTCTCCTCGCATGTCCAGACAGAACAACACGGCGAGCAAGCACTTGGTTGCTGGGCCGGTGGGCCGGCAGCGATGGGCTCCTGTTCTGCGGCGGCGATGACCTGGAGGTAGTAAGCCAGCCGCTGATCCGCGTCGTTGAGGGCACCGCCAAAGGCGCGCTTGCTGTCCAGGTAGACGCGCGGCACGCCGACCTCTTTGATCCGCAACCCCAGTCGAGCCGCCTGGACCCATAGTTGCAAGGGCATGCCCCAACCAGTCTCGGTGATGCGCAACTGCTCGAGCGCCTCCCTGCGGTAGGCCTTGAATCCACAAAAGGCATCGGTCAAGCGCAAGCCAAAACGCTGATTCAGGAGAACGGTGATTTGTCGGTTGATTTCGAGGCGATCTTGCGGCGCCTGTGTATTTTGTCGAAATTTCCGGAGGTACCGGCTGCCGGAAACAATATCCGCATTATCAATCGCCTCGAGGAGCACGGGGATACGGGCCGGTTCGTGCTGGCCATCGCAATCAGTCGTGACCAAAACGTCGATCTGTTGCTCTAAAGCAAACGCAAAGGCCGAGATCAGCGCCGCACCGTATCCTCGATTCTGGGGATGCGTGATCACCCGAATATCCTGCTGCCCTGTGAGGTATTCCGCCGTGCCGTCGGTCGACCCGTCGTTAACGACCAGGATCTCCGGACTATAACGGCGAACCTCATGAAGGACGCCAGGAAGATGACGCTCTTCATTGTAAACCGGGATGGCAGTCAGTACGCGCATGGGACTCCCTTCAGTCAATCCGGTTGTGGGCTCAGCAATGACCCTTCATCATTCTAACCGGCAACTTTGATCCGTCAAATTGACCGGCGTTGGACCGGATGTGAGTCGCGCGGGCAACGATCGAGAATGGGGATCGGGTGGCTTCACGCAGCTGCCCATTGCGGTTGACAATTTATGAGCCGGTACTACGATACAAAGACCACGGGGCGTAGCTCAGTTTGGCTAGAGCGTACGGTTCGGGACCGTAAGGTCGCTGGTTCAAATCCAGTCGCCCCGACTTTTTGCAGAGAGAAGCCCTTCGGCGAGAACGTCGAAGGGCTTTCTCATTGTGGGGACAAGAGTTACGCCTTCGAGGCGGCAGTTCAAAAAGACGATTTCGAGGATACGACGCTTCGCCGCGTAATCGGCGGTAACCCATTGCTGCCGAAGCGTTTGCGAAAGTTCAAAAACTTTCGTGGCCAACTCCGCCGTTTCATCGTGGGAGCGGTCTACCGCGTCGAGTTGCAGCTTGATCGAGGCCAGGCGGTCACGCAATTCGGTGTGCTTGCGGGCGAACGTCTCCTGGTCGATGTCCTCGGCCAGCCGCATGTTGAGCAGCCGGTCCTGCTGCTGCACCAGCAACGTTTCCTGCCGCTGAAGCTCCGCACGCTGCGCCAGTGATTCGGCCTGGGCGTCGCGCGTCTGCGATGCCAGCACCAGGCGGAACCAGTTACAGGCGTCTTCCCTATGCACTGCATAGGTCGGCTGGAACCGTTCCAGCGGTCAGACGCCTGCCAAGCTCGGTGTCGCGGGGCGATCCGGCCGTGTTCACGCGATGCCGGACGCGCCCCTTTTGTGCAGTTGCGAACCGCGCTTGGTTTCGCCCTCGGTGTGGCCGATGGCCCAGGCCGTTCGACGGCCCTTGAGACACTGGTCCCGGAGGGCGAAAAAACGCAACGAGGCCACACGCCGGAAGGCCAGGGATTCCGCCGCTGTCGCAATGCAGCAACGGGGAGGCAGGAGGCACTGGGATTCCTGCGGCTCTCCGATTGCCCGAAAGCCCTCAGTAGCCCGGCGAAGAACAAACCCCCGCTCGGAATCCACCTCCGGCTCTGGTGAATGGTGGGGAAGGCACACCTCTGCCTCTGTCGCATTTCGTCGCGGGGGCGCGGGGCTTGTGAACCCCCGCGACGAAACACTCCGACGGCGAATCGCAATGTCGTCCAATTGCTGTCGCGACACACTTCTGCAAGGAAGTGGCAATCCCGTGACATCTAAAGTCATTCGTCAACGGCAGCAAACTGGCCTAATCCGAAATGGCATGAGTGACCAAAGCTGGGAAACGGCATCACAATTGGTTCAGCAAACTCGGTAATCAGGAACACACCTACCCGATGATCCGGTTCAGCATTGGTCAAAAGGCTCTGCTGAGGCAAATGCACCTTGCAGACATCCCATGTCGTGTCGGCAAACTCTACGCGTTCAATTCTTGCAGGCAAAGCCTCCACACCGTTGTCACGTAAGCAAGCGCGGAACTGATTCTCTGGGCTGTCTGGTTCACGCACCCGACCTTCAGCAAACTTCTTCCGATACCAATACCGCGGCGGGACGAAGGGGGTAATCGATCGCCACATACGGGACGCATGACGTTCCGGGAGATCACGCTGGAGTTGGAGCAGGACAGGGCGCACGGGGAACCGGCCGCCTGCCCAGCGGAGAGCGCCAACCCCCATCAGCGAGTTCACCTCTTGCTGGGTGAAGCCATAAGGACACCAGACTTGCAGTCGCGAGAGGTACTGCCCCGAATCGTCGGGAATCGGCAGGTAGAAAGCATGATGGTGACCTGTTTCGTAACCGGGAGGCCGGTCGTGGCCGCTCAACGCGAATGACGGTAGGCGGTGCTTCTCAATGGCCTCGGCGCGGAAGAGTTCGGCGATGGACACGGTGAACTTCGTCGGCACCGGAATCCTGCACTGAAGGGAGAACTCCAGAAATCGCGCCACGATGCGGTGCTTCGCAACCTTCCGTTTTGCCGGCTTCGCATGCCGAACAACCCAGTGCTCCGGCCACCCAGGAGGCATACGATACGAAAACCACGCGGCTCCATCGGGGAGCGGTTGCGGGGCGTCGAGTAAGTCTTGAACAAGGTGCTTCCTGGCGTTCTCAGACGCTGTACTGTCTGCTCGCCGCTGCCAGAGGTCCGTCGCACGGAAATCGGCTGGGTTCGTACAGAACACGTCGCGGAAACCGGAACCGATCTGCCTGCACGGCTTGCCTGCCTGAACCGTGACTGTGGCAACATCTTGGTTGTCGTTCACCGCGTCAACAACTTCGACTTCGCACACCGACTCTGCTCGTCCAAAGTAGCCGATGCGCCCTGCGATGGTATCGACGAGGGAGCGGATGGTGTTCGTGGTGTTGTCACTCACTTCAGGCAGCCGCCACCGAACTAGCACATCGCCACCGACGGACACGAAATGGTTCTCGTGACGAACGCGCTTGTACTTCGCAAGCGCCACGTCTGCCTTCGGAGTCGCGCCGTAGTTCGGTTGGTAGTGGACCGTTCGCGAGAAGCTGACCTTGGGGAGAATGAAGTCAGGCAACTCGCGGCCGAGAACTTCGAGCGTCTGAATCAATTCGGTGCTGGCATCACGGCCGGGGTTTGCCTGGAACCAAGCAGCGGCGATGGCTCGGAGCAACCGCCAGGGACTCGGCGGCCACTCGGCTTCGGTGATTCGTGCTGGGTTCTGTCCCCACGGGTGTGCGTAGTAGCGGCCCCAGGGAAACGAGAGGCGGAGCGTCAGCATGACTCAGCCTCCGAATTCCAGGGTCAGCGGAGAGCGGCTCGCGGGTAGGTTGGCCTTGACGATCAGGTCTTGGAGCGATCCATCGGCGGCGTTGTCGCCGTTCTTCTTGGCAGCGTCAGTGACGATTTGCTCGAACGGGAAACAGGTGTCGGTCCCACCATTCCACTTCGTCTTGTAGTTCACCGACTCCAGCGCCAGGTCGCACTCGGTTCGCAGCCGGTGGCCCTCGCTCAGATCCTTGAGGAACTTGGCGACCTTCCAGAGCGACAGGGCGACAAGCAGACGGCGGCGGTGGTCCCGGACTTCGGTTCGTTTCCTGGCAGCATCGTTCTTCTCGTCTTTCACGGGATCGGCTCCGGCCGGAAGCCCGGTCAGCAGACCGATGTCGATGGTGAAGTTGGCATGAATCGGCTTGGCGACGATTCGTTCCTTGCGGAAGATGGCTTGCCCGGCGTCGCCAGTCCCGATGGGGTCGATTCGGACCCCCGGCACACCGACCGGCTGCGCGTTCAGACCGACGACGCAGGCGGTCAACGCACGAGGGGAGCGAAGCCCCACGAAGGTTAGTTCGCCCTTCAGCGAAATCTGGAAGCCGTGAATCAGCGCGAGTGGGTCCAGTTCCATCGCGAGGCGGAAGATGCGAGGCACGTTCGCCGCTGGGATGTCGTCGGAAGAACCTCCCAGAACTCGCGTCGCGTAGTCAACCAGCCTCTCGCCCTTCTTGGCGTCGCCGCTCGCTTCGTTGAGCTTCGCCTTCATGATGTACTCTGAGGCGAATCGGTGCCCGTCGATGGTGGATGCCGTCATGAACCGCTCGCCTTTCAGTACCTTGAGGTAGGGCAAGCCAGCCAGTTCCGACACCAGCGTTCCGGTGTACTTGTCCGCGACCGCGACTTCCTCCAGGCGGTTGGCCATCGACGCTTCCGACTCAATCAGGCAGATCTGACCGTTCTCGCCCGAGGGGTCGGGATAAAGAACCGGGCCGATGTCGGGGAACCCGGTCGGCTGAATGCGTGGGTCGCCGGTACTCGGTACGAGGACCGCCGTGACATAGATGCGTTTCGTGTTGCTGGGGATCGACACCCCGCCGAACGAGAAGTCAGAATCTGCCATGTTGCGTCAGGCTCCTATCAAGTGGTTTGCGGAAGCGTGATGGCTCTGAAGAGTTTCCAGCGATCTTGCCGGGCAAGCGGAATGAGAAGGGCGTAACCGCCCTTCCGCATATGCATAACGCATTGGCTTTATGAGGGTTGCTGCGTCAGCTGGGCTGGGCAAAGGGGCCTCGCGCGGATAGTTTTGCAGCTGGATATTCTGTCTACCCGCACGGAGACCCCACTATGA
>DATGIQ010000294.1:0-11810 GCA_035295665.1 Gemmataceae bacterium
CGTAGCCTCGAATGCCGAACATGTGATACAGTAAGCTGGTGGACATGGTTTTCCTCTCAAAGGTTGTTTTTGCTTAACTTCAAGAGTGCAAACCATGTCCATCTTTTTCAAGACCTCCATACGCTCGACTCGGATGAACCCACATTGCGGAACTGGGGGGATCGGGACACGAATCGGCCCACCGAGTACAACTCGCTCGACGACAAATACGCACGGGTGATTACGGAGGAGCTGATGCCGGCGCTCAGCAAGGAGTACAACATTTCGAAGGATCCGGAGATGCACGGCATCGGCGGATCGAGTTCAGGTGCCATTGCAGCATTCACGGTTGCCTGGGAGCGTCCGAACCATTTCCGCAAGGTGTTGAGCAACGTAGGTAGCTTCGTCAATCTCCGGGGTGGGCACGTCTACCCCGAGAAGGTGCGCGCCAGCGAAAAGAAGCCAATCCGAGTTTTTCTGTGCGATGGGCGGAACGACAACCGCGGTCTCCGCAACGGCGTTTACGACGAGCAGCGCGACTGGTTCTACCAGAACGTACGGCTGATGAAGGCCCTTACGGAAAAGGGTTACGACGTGAACTATGCATGGGGCATGAACCTGCACGGTCAGAAGTTCGGCGGGGCGATCATGCCCGAGATGATGCGCTGGCTGTGGCGCGACGGCCCGGTATCGACCGACCCAAACGACATGGTAGAGCGGTCCTTCCGCCAACCGGCTGAAAAGAAGAAATAAGGAACGGCACGGCCGTAGTGGTAGCGTGCCCAGATTGGTCATGGCGAGGCGATGAGCCGTCCCCGGAGCCATGTTGGGCCACCGCCAGATCATCACTTGTTAGCTGCCGGTGGGGCCGGTGATCCGCGCTTGGACGCGCAAATTCAGGGTCAGGCCGTCCCACGAATCAAGGTCGATCAGCACTTCGCGAAAATAAAGATCCTTGTATTCGGCGGCACGGTCATTCTGGGGCGAACGTAGACCCATACGCGGCAGCACGAGGGCTACCCGACCGGCGAACTCCCTCCCTGGCAGTCCATCGGCCGTCACCACGACTCGTTGGTCGACGTGCACGTGGGAAGCGTCCAACTCCTCGACAAAGGCGCGCACCCGGTACCGAGAGATGTCTGCGAACAGAAGGATCGGACGGGCACTGGTAGGCCCCGCCAGTTCGCCAGGCTCGGCATGGATCTGGAGAATGCAGCCATCCGACGGGGCGAGCAAGCGTGTCTTGGCCAGCTCGGCCTCCGCCAACCGCAAGCGTGCCTCGGCCGCCGCTACCCGCGCCGCTGCTGCTGCCAGGTCTTCGGAGCGTGCAGGGGCTTCTGCCAGTTCGCGCTCCGCGGTTGCTTGCTCCAACTCGGCCTGCGCCTGGACCATTTTGTAAAAGGAAGCCTCGCGCTCCGCGGTACTGACCGATTGGCTACTGGCAAGCCGCTGGGCCCGCTCACAGTCGGCCTTGGCTTTCAGGTAGGCGGCCCGGCAGGCATGCTCCAACGCTACCACCGCCTTGCGTTTCTCCAGCCGCTCACCATTTCGCAGGCGCGAGTATTCCGCCTGGGCAGCCGAGCGTTCAGCTTCGGCAAGAGCGACTTGCTGCGTTTGCGTCTCGTTGTTTAGCTCCACCAAGACGCTGCCGCGCGATACGGGCCGACCTTCCCGGAAATGGATGGCCGCTATCGTGCCGGTCACCAAGGGCCGCAGCGCAATCTCCGGATGGCTTCCCTCAACCACGCCACTGGCAACTATTTCATCTTGGCCGGACCGAGCCACCCGGTCGACTCCCGTCGGGCCGGCCGCAGCCGTGCGAACGATGTAGCTCGTGATGCCACCAAAACTGCCGGTGATTAACAGAATGGTAAGTGCAGTTTTCATGATACCACCTCTTTCTCCCGTTTTGGCCGAGCTAGCCAGCTCTGGATGAAGACCTTGAGCCGTTCCTGGTCCCAGTGGAAATCGGCCTGGAGTCGATCCACACCAACGGCCCTCCCATTGGTGCGGTCGAAGGTTTTGCGACAGTTGAAATAGGGGCTATAGTGCGTCAGTCCTTTGCGGAACAACTGGTCCACCGCACTCAGGCGGGTAGTACTCGTGGCGATCTCGAACCGGCCGATTCCCGCCAGTGGACACGCGGCCTCGAAGAATTCCGCGACCTTCAAGGTGCGCTCATTGGTTATGTGAAAGACCCGGCCCAGACTCCGATCGCCACAAGCGGCAAGGCTAAGCATCTCCTCAGCCACGAGGTCCACAGGTATCAAATTGCAGGTGGCTTCGGGATCGATGCCGACCTTCAAGGAATGCTTCTGGAAATGGCCCGGCTGCTTGGCTTCCACCACCTCATGGAACTTTTCGAGCAGGTCCAGCACGCGATACATCCCCGCGTTACTGGACGAGCGGCAGGTCTGGGTGTGTCCGATGATGACGCTGGGCCGGAAAATGCGGTAGCCGAGCCCGTGCGCCCGGCAGTAGGCATCGACCATGTGCTCGCCGCGGAGTTTGCTCTCTTCGTAAACATTGTTAAACGTCTCCGGCCGGAGGTGAATCGTTTCGGGAACGCGGCCCGAGAGCGTGCCGGCGACGTAGGCCGTGCTGACGTGGTTGAAAACGGAGGCCCCTATGTCGCTGGCCAGCTCCAGCGTGCGCTGCAACCCGTTGACGTTGGTATCCCAGACCTCGCCCGTCGCTGTTTCCGTAAACTGCACCGATGCGGCACAGTGCCAGAATGCTCTTGGCCGTAGTGCTTGAATAGCCGCCCTCGCTTGCGGACTCAGGGAAGCATCGGGCGAACAGAAGTCCTCCTCGAACACGAGAACGCGCTGCTGCCACCCGGATGGCATGGGCCGGGCTCCCTGATCATGGCGAGCCGTGTGCAGGGCCTCAAAGACACGATCCCGCGCCGCCGTTCCACGCCGCCGAGCGAGGCAGATCACCTGGCAATCCCGATCGGCTTCCAGCAGGCAGGCGAGCAAATGGCTGCCCAGAAATCCTGTAGCTCCCGTGACTACCAATGCTCCGGCCATGACTTTTCTCCTTTGTAAAGCAGCCCGACGATTTCTTTGCTTTGTTTCCATCTCATATACGGCACGGCTGCGCAATTGTGACAAGGTCATGGCGGCATCTGTTGGCGACCCGGGGGCGTTCGCCGCTTGCTCGCTTGACTGACCGATTTCCTGTCACAACCAATTGTCAAGCAAGTATGTGGAGTGATGAGTCAAATGCCCGAGCTTCGGGCATGAGGAGTCCAATCATGGAATTGCTAGCGCTCAAAGCGATGCTGGCCGACCGCGGCAGATTGCTGACGGGTCTCATGGGAGTCGGCTTTGCCGTTGTCTTGGTCAACCTACAGGGCGGCCTGTACCTCGGCCTGATGCACAAGGCCAGCCTGATCGTGGACTGTGGCCAGGCGGATCTATGGCTGGGGCATCGCCATATGGAAAGCGTCGATTTGCCTGCCGCAATCCCGCAGCGCTGGGGCATGCGCCTTCGCGGCGTGGCCGGGGTGGAGCGGGCGGACCCCTACATCATCACGTACAGTGAATTCGCGATGCCCGATGGCCGGCATGAGCGTGTCGTCCTGGTCGGTACCGATGCCGCGGGCCTCCTGGGCAATGCCTGGAGCATGGCAGCCGGCAATCCCCAGGCCGTCCGCCAGCCGGATGGCATCCTGGTCGATGCCTGCGAGCTCGACAAGCTGGGTTGGCCTCAGGTCGGCGACCTCTGCGAGCTAAACGGCCGGCGGGCTAGAATCGCCGGCTTGACGGACGGAATCGTAAGCTTCACCACCTGTCCCTATGTATTCACCACTCTGGAGCAGGCCCGTACAAAGTACAGCATCATCAGTATTCCACCGGGATGCTGCTCCTACATCCTGGTAAAGGCAAAACCCGGAACCAACCTTCCCGACCTCATCGCTCGCATCCAGAAGCGCGTTCCGGAACTCGACATTCGGACGAAGAGCGATTACGCCCAGCGCTCCCGGCAATACTGGCAGGTGCGGACAGGGATCGGCCTCAGCTTCGGCTTGGCTGCGGTTCTCGGGCTGCTGGTAGGTTTGGTCATCGTGGCGCAAACCCTGTACGCATCGGTAAACGAGCGTCTCACCGAGTTCGCCACCCTGCGGGCGCTGGGGACCGGCGACGGCCCCATCGTTCGCTTCCTCGTTGCTCAGGCTCTTGGCCATGCTGGTCTCGGGTCGGGGTTCGGCATCGTGCTGTCGCAGCTCATCGGCCGAGTCCTGACCACGCCGCGGGCTCCGGTGCTCCTGAGCGCGTCGGTGATGGCAGGGAGTGTGGTGCTGGTCACCGTGGTCTGCATGGTGGCGGCTTGGTTGCCGTATCGGTGCATTCGCGGCCTTGATCCCGCAAGCGTGCTGCGAAAATGACACGCCTCACGCCGGCTCGGCGAAGCAGAAGGGAATATCTCATGCAACCGACCATCGAAGCCTGGGACGTACACAAGGGTTTTGGCACCGGTTCCGCCTGGCGGTCGATCCTGGGCGGCGTGAGCCTGACAGTTGCCCGTGGCGAGACGGTTTACCTGGTGGGTCGCTCCGGCAGTGGAAAGACCACGCTGCTGTCTATCCTTGGATGCATCCTCACCCCCGACCGTGGCAGCGTACGCATCCTGGGGCAAGACCCGGCCCAGCTGAACGTGGCCCAGCGAGCCTCTTTCCGGGGGCGGAACCTCGGTTTCATCTTTCAGAGCTTTAACCTGTTTCCGACGCTGTCGGCGCTCGACAACATTGTCCTTGCCCTGAGCGCACAAGGCGTCGGCCGGAAGGCTGCCGTCCTCCAAGCCGAGACCATGCTCGAACAGGTGGGCCTGAGCCAGCGGATTCGAGTGCGACCGGCGCAATTGAGCACGGGGGAGTGCCAGCGGGTGGCCATTGCCCGGGCTCTCGCCGGCAATCCGGAAGTGATCTTCGCCGACGAGCCGACCGCCTCCCTGGACACCGAGAATGGCCAAGTTGTTCTGCAACTCCTCACCGGAATGGTCCGCGCACGCGGCGCCTCGCTGGTGGTAGTGACACACGATAACCGCATCTTCCCGTTTGCCGACCGGATCCTGGAGCTGGAAGACGGACGCCTGAAACAGGAGCAGGCTCCTCACACCGGCACCCAGCGTCGGAGCATGATGAAAGGGCTTGTCGCATGAATTCCATTGAGACCATTCCGTTCTTCGGGGGCGTGGCAGGAGCGATCACCGTATTTGTGATCGCGATCATTTTCAGCTCATTTGTCGAGTACTGGATTCATCGTTTGGCCCACGAGGGCATTGTGTTGAAGGAGGTTCATTGGAGTCATCACCAGATCAACCGGACCGGCGGGTGGCTGTGGGATTATCTCTATGTAATCCGGATTGGGCTGTGGCCTTTTGCCTGGATCGGTTTTCCATTTGGCGTGCGCGTCGGGTTCATTTTCCTACTCGGGGAGATCGTCTACCTGGGATTGGCGGTCTACTCCCACGAGCTCCAGCACCGCTATCCCAACCAAGTGTTTTGGATGAAGTGTCCCGTCCATTACCTGCATCACCGCTACCGCAAAGGCAGCGACAACTTCGGCCTGTTGACCGACTTTTGGGACCGCGTCTTCAGGACCAGCTCGGACCAATTTTGGAAGCCTAGCGGGGAAAAGATCTCGCTCCGCAAGCTGCTCGGGATCAAGTGGTACTAGGCAATCGCCTCGTCAGCCTTGCGAAAACGGATTTTGGGAAAGCACGCTCACAGGCCGACCTACCCGACGGGGGGACGAAGCAATATCTCACTTCTTGTAGTCGCTCGCGGATCCAGACTGCGTCGGATCCTTTTCCTCAATGAGATGATCCTGGCCCAGGTGGGAAGCGAATTCACGAAAAACAAGAATCACAGGAGCACTTCATGCGCACGTTTCGTCATTGCTTAGCGATCTTCGCCATGATGGTATGCGGGTTCGTTGCTGCGCCGGAGGTGAAGGCACAGCAGCCCCAGGCCAAGCGACCGGCTTTGCCGGCGGGCTTCACCGCCGAGTACGATATCCAATATGGACCGAACGGAGACCCGGCGCAAACACTCGACCTCTATTACGCGAAAAAGCCAGCCGAAAAACCTCAGCCGCTTCTGGTGTGGATCCACGGCGGGGGTTGGACCGGCGGCAGCAAAACGCAGGTGCCGTATTTGAATCAATTGACCCGCGGCTACCTCGTTGCCAGTATCGAATACCGCTTCAGTCAGAAGGCGATCTTTCCGGCACAGATTCAGGATTGTCAGGCAGCCATTCGCTGGCTCCGTGCCCATGCCACAAAGTACAACATCGACCGGGAGCACATCGGTGTGGGCGGTGCTTCCGCGGGTGGCCATCTCGTTGCCCTGCTCGGAACCAGCGGCGGCAAGAGTGTCTTCCCACCCATTGGGGGAAACGAAGATCAGTCGGATCGCGTCCAGGCCGTCTGTGATCTGTTCGGGCCCGCGGACTTCTGGACGGTTATGAAGCAGGCCGCCGAAGATAAGGCCGTAAAGAATGTCTTCAAGTGGAACGAGGGCGATCCCTATTCCAAATTGATCGGCGCCAAGCTGGGCCAGGACAAAGACAAGTGCGAAGCCGTGAGCCCGGTCCATTACGTGAGCAAGGACAACCCGCCCTTTCTTATCCTGCACGGCGATCATGACGCGCTCGTTCCGTATGCTCAGAGTGTGGAACTGGCTGAGCTTCTCACCAAAGCGGGTGTCCAGGTCACACTGCAACGGTTCCCCGGTGCAGGCCACGGCGGCCCTGCATTCGGGCTACCGGCTGTCACTCAGCTGATGGATGCCTTTTTCGATAAATACTTGAAAGGCGTGGATGCGAAGATCGAAGCATTGCCCGATGACAAAGTGACCGTCAAGCCCGGACCTTCAACCAAGTAATCGGAGGGCCCCACATGACTTCGGAGAACCAACGACGCCGTTGGCATGGCCGGCGTTTCGCCGCGCTCGCTTTTGCAGTGCTCATGGGAACCGCCGCGCGGGCCGACGATTGGCCGCAATGGTTGGGTCCGCGGCGCGACGGCGTCTGGCGTGAAACCGGGATCCTGGACAAGTTTCCCGCGGGCGGCCCCAAAGTCCTCTGGCGGGCTCCCGTGGCCGCAGGCTACTCCGGCCCGGCCGTGGCCCAAGGCCGCGTCTACGTCACCGACCGCGTCCTGGCCCCCGGGACAGCGCTCGGCGACCCGAACTCCCGTGCCAAGAACGCGCCAGGCAGCGAGCGCGTCCACTGTCTTGATGCCGCCAGCGGCCGGTCGCTCTGGGTCCACGAGTACGACTGCCCCTACACGGCCGCCTACCCGCTCGGGCCGCGCACTACGCCGGTGGTCCACGAGGGCAAGGTTTACACGCTGGGCACGGAAGGGAACCTCCTTTGCCTGGACGCGCGCTCCGGTCAAGTGGTTTGGTCGCGGGACCTCAAGAAGGACTACCAGGTCTCAACGCCCCTCTGGGGCTTCTCGGCCCACCCGCTGCTCGACGGCAACCGGCTCATCTGCATGGTGGGCGGCGAGGGAACCACGGTCGTCGCCTTTGACAAGGATAGCGGCAAGGAGATTTGGCGCGCACTGACGGCTCGGGAGCCGGGCTACTGTCCGCCAATGATCTACGACGTGGCTGGCAAGCGACAACTCATCATCTGGCACGCCGAGGCCATCAACGGCCTCGACCCGGAGACCGGCAAGGTCTACTGGTCCCAGCCAGTGAACGTGTTCATGGGCATGGCCATTGCGACGCCACGGAAGGAGGGGGATGCTCTTTTCTTGGCAGGTGTACAGAACCAGTCGGCCTTGCTGCGTCTGGGGGCAACGAAACCCATGGCCGAGGTCGTGTGGCGCGGCTCGAAGGAACGCGGTCTCTCGCCCATTTTCGCCACGCCCTATTTCGACGGCGAGTACATTTATGGCAACGTCGGCGACGGACTCTTGACCTGCATCAAGGCCGACACGGGCGAACGAATCTGGGAGACTTTGGCGCCGAACAAGAACCAGAAGGTTCGCGGCGGCGACATCTTCATCATCAAGAATGGCAACCGGTTCTTCCTGGTCACCGACCAGGGCGATCTCATCATTGCTGGGCTGAAGCCGAACGGATACCAGGAGATCAGCCGGGGACATCTCTTGGACACGACGTATACGACCTGGAACCGGAATATCCTCTGGTCCCATCCCGCGTTCGCCCAGCGCTGTGTCTTTGCGCGCAATGACAAGGAAATCATCTGCGTGTCGTTGGCCGCGGATGGCAGCTAAATGATCGTGCATGACCCTGCAACATCCAAACCGGACGCGGTAGCGAAGGACCGTACCATCCTGCTAGCGCGTCCGACTTGTGGCCTGCCGATTCACACACGCTGATGAAGAGGCTCGCTGAGTCATGAATCCACTACTTGGGCGCAAATGTGTCGGATCCCTCTTCCTATTGGCAGCCGGCCTCGGCCTCTCCGTGCCCGTTGTGAGGGCCCGTGAGGCTCCGGATGGCACAAAGAAAACAGGACCGGTGCCGAGCGCCGTCCGTGTCACGCCTTCGGAGGCGAGCGGCGCCGTCGAAGTCTCGGTCGCCATCAACCCCACCAATCCCGATCACCTCGTCGCGGTGTCGATCGCCCGGATGAAGGACCATCCTGGCATCACCGACTTCGCCTATGTCTCGAATGATGCCGGCCGCACCTGGAAAATGGTCCCGCGCGCCAACCCGCATCGAACCCAGCAGGGGGATGATGTCGTGACCTTCACTCCCGACGGCCTGGCCATCCATGCCTTCATCTCGTTCGCCGGAATCCGCCAAGCGCGTCCGCGGCGGGCCCACTCGGGAATCGTCACCAGCACCTCATGCGACGGCATCACCTGGAACGCACAGGTGCCCGTCATCGAGCTCTTCAATAGCGTCGAACCCCACGAAGACAAGCCGTGGATTAAGGCTGATCTCTCCGCGGACTCGCCCCACAAAGGGAGCCTGTACGTCGCCTGGACCAAGTTCGATGTTTACGGCAGTTCCAATCCGGAACACAAAAGCCACATTTACTTTTCCCGCTCCCGTGATTCCGGCAAGTCGTTTACCGTCGGGCACAAGATTTCGGACCAAGCCGGCGATGCGCGGGACAAGAGCGATACGCTGATGGGGGCCTGTCCTGGCGTGGGACCCAACGGAGAGGTTTATGTCGTCTGGGCCGGCCCCAAGAGCATATTCTGCGTCCAATCGACCGATGGGGGCACCACCTTCGGAAAGAGCAAGATCATCGCCGACTGCGCCGGCTGGGATTTTCCCATTGAGGGGTTGAGCCGCGCTTCCGGTTATCCATCGCTGGGCGTCGACATCACCAAGGGCAAGGACCGTGGCTCGGTTTACGTCGCCTTCGCCGATACCCGCAACGGCGCCCCGGACGTGTTTGTCATCGTTTCGCGCGATGGGGGCCAGACCTGGAGCAAGCCGTGCTGTGTGAACAGCGACACCAAGGGCACCGGCAAGGAGCGGTGGTTCCCCGGGCTCGTCGTCGATCCGGTGGACGGCTCGGTCAACATTGCCTACTACGACCGCGGCGCGCAGGAGGGAACACTCACGGATGTAATCCTTGCCCGCAGCATCGACGGCGGCCGCACCTTCTCCCGGTACAAGCTGAATGACCAGGTGTACGACTTGAACAAACTGGGGTTCTTCGGCGACTACCTTGGGATCGATAGCTACGGGGGGCGGGTGGCGGTCCTCTGGATGCACCCCACGGATCCGTCGAAGAAGCTTGGGATCTCGTCCGCCGTCCTGGACTTCGCCCCGGGGACACAGGAAGCCCGGAAGGAAAAGAAAGCGGCCGGGGTCAAGGTAACGCCCGTGCCCGCGGAGGTCATCGAGCGGTACAAGCTCGATACGACCTTTTACGCCAAGCACGTCGATTACAAAGGGTTCTCGATCCTTAGCTCGGCCAAGGTATCAGACGCGGCGCTGCTGGAAGCGCGTTACCTCATTGACCAGATGCTCGGCGAGCGGGAAGACATCCTTCAGGCCATGATCGAGGCAGGCTGTCGGTTCATGGTGATGGCCCCGACCGAGATGACCACCGACGTGCCAGAGCAGCGCCACTGGGACAAGGCGTACTGGGGCAAGCGGGCGCGCGGCATGGGCGGAAAGCTATCGTCGTGCGGCATGGAAAACCTGCTCAACCTCAAAGGGGACCGCTACCGGCACGAGAATATCCTCATCCATGAATTCAACCACGCGATTCACCATTACGGCCTGCGGCGGGTCGACCCCACATTCGATCAGCGCCTGCGCGACACCTACCAGAAGGCAATGGCAGCGGAGCTGTGGAAGGGCACCTACCTGACGACGAATCCCAGCGAGTACTGGGCAGAGGGCGTGCAGGCCTACTTCGACTGCATGCGGTCACAGTACGGAAGCAACACGCGCGAAAAGCTCCAGAAGTACGACCCGGCACTGTTTGCCCTGGTGGACGAGGTCTACAAGCAGTCGAAGTTTCGCTACGTCCGCTATGATGAGCGGCATCCGCCGCCGGCTGAGAAGGAGAAGAAGTAAACCGGTTTGCTCCCCTGGAAAGGGGGGCCTCGATGTCGACTCACTTTCCGGGGATGCGTCATGATCCACCGCTGGCCCAACTTCGTCCTGCTCAGCGTTCCGGCATTGTTGTGGTTTGTGATCGAGCCGGCGTGGGTGGCTGGTCCTCGGCGCAGCGCCCTCGGGCACGATGCCGCACCATTGCTCGTTTCCGCGGCCGTGGAACAAGTCGACCAAGGAACGAAGGAGTCTCTGGAACTCGTGAGCAGCTTCGACGGCCTCGGGATCGGCTTCAAGGGGCCGCAAGGCACCGCGACGCTTCGCAACCCCTCCGACAATTCCCTGGCGGTCGGTCCCGACCACATCGTCCAAACCGTGAACAGTAGGATGGCGATTTTCACGAAGAAGGGGAAGAAGTACCCTACCACCGGACAGGTACTCTATGGCCCCGTAGACACGGGGAATGCCTTCAAGGGGTTCGGGAACTTCGGTGATCTCAACAACGGGGACGCAGTGGTGCGCTATGACCAGCTTGCAGATCGCTGGCTGATTGTCATGCCGATCTTCCGACGCCTACCATTCGAGAAGAACGATCCGCCGGGCAAATCGGGTGGTCCCGTGCAGGTGAGCCGTCCGGGAGTGCAAGGGCAACCCGGCGCCGCTCGGCTCCTCCACCAGCCAACTGCGGAAGAGGTCGCCGCCGGCAGGAAGGGCATGCCGCGCGTGAAAGCGGACGCCGGCTCCTATGCGATCTGCTACGCGGTAAGCAGCGGCCCGGACCCGCTTGGGAGTTACTATTGCTATGTGTTCCAGCGGCCGCTCTTTCCCGACTATCCCCGGCTGGCAATTTGGCCCGATGGCTACTACGTGACAACCAGCACCAGCGATAACCTCGCGCAGCGGCATGCCTACGTGGCCCAGCGGGAGAAGATGCTCCGGGGTGAGCCCGCAACCGAGCAGGGATTTATTTTTGACGATGCGGTCTTTCCGCTCCACGCCGACCTCGACGGCAAGCAGCTGCCGCCGGCCGGCGCGCCAGCCATCATGTTGGCGACCGGCGGGGCGCAGCTAAAGAACGTCGCCAAGGACGATGCGATTTACGCCTGGACGCACCATGTCGATTGGGATGATCCGTCCCGGTCGAAGCTGGTCGGGCCAACGAAGATTCCCGTCGCCCCCTACGAGTATTTGGGCGGGGGCCAGCTGACGAAGACCGTCCCGCAGCCGGGGACCGCGCAACGCCTCGATGTCCAGGGTGACAAGCTCATGGCCCGCGTGGTGTACCGCGGCATCGGCGGCCATGAGTCCATCGTTGCCGCCC
>DATGIQ010000295.1:0-5954 GCA_035295665.1 Gemmataceae bacterium
AGAAAATAGGAGCGGCTCGGGTCCTGGGGATTCCGAGCCGCTCGTGCAGAAAATAGGAGCGGCTCGGAATCCCCAGGACCCGCAAGATCATTCTCTATTTTGGCCACATCCGGGAACGGCGATATGCGCTGGACGTAGCCCGGGCGGCCCAGGAAGCGCCAGAAGACTGGGTCTTCGTCATGCACGGTCCGTGCCCAGCGGCTACACGGGCGAAAATCGAGTCGATCAACGTCAAGCGGCGCGTGGTGTTGTCCCTGGAAACCGTTTCTTCCGACCGGGTGCAAGAAGTTATTGCGTCCGCAGATATCGGGCTAGCAATGTATTCGCCCCTGACCCAAAATGAGCGCCTGACCGCCTTTTCCTCAGAAAAAATGGCACTCTATATGCAGTGCGGCGTACCCTTCATTGCGTTTGCATATCCCGGCTATGAACGTCTGATCAAGGAAGAGCGATGCGGGGTTGTGGTGAAGGATATGTCGGAGCTCCTGCAAGCGGTAGGCACCATCCTGGGAGCCCACGCGGAGTTTCGGCAAGCGGCTTACCGGGCGTTTTCCCGGTACTACGATTTTGCGGCGAACTTCTCCAGCGTCCAGCAAACGATTGAACGGTTAGGCAACGGGATTCCCCACAGCTAAGGAAGACGACGGCATGGCGAAAAAGGCGTTGATTACGGGCATTACGGGTCAGGACGGTTCCTACCTGGCGGAGTTTCTCTTGAGCAAGGGTTACGAAGTCCACGGCATCATTCGCCGTGCCTCGACCTTCAATACCGAGCGCATTGACCATCTGTATCAAGACCCGCACATCAACGGCGTCCGCCTGTTTTTGCATTTCGGCGACATGGCGGACTCGACCAATTTGATCAAGCTCCTCTACCGGATCCAGCCCGAAGAGATTTATCACCTCGCCGCACAGAGCCACGTTCGGGTGAGCTTCGACATCCCGGAATATACCGGCGACGTGACCGGATTGGGCACCATTCGGATCCTGGAAGCGATCCGGGAGACCGGTCTGAAAGCCCGATTCTATCAGGCGAGCAGCTCGGAGATGTACGGCAAGGTGCAAGAGGTGCCGCAACGCGAGACCACGCCCTTTTACCCACGCAGTCCGTATGGTGCCGCCAAGGTGTACGCCTACTGGGTGACGGTCAATTACCGGGAAAGCTATGGCATGTTCTCGTGCAACGGCATCCTTTTCAACCACGAATCTCCCCGCCGCGGCGAGACCTTTGTCACCCGCAAGATCACCCGTGCCGTCGCGCACATTCAGGCCGGTTTGCAGGACAAGCTCTACTTGGGCAACCTGGATGCCAAGCGCGACTGGGGTTATGCGAAGGACTATGTCGAAGCGATCTGGCTCATGCTCCAGCAGGATCGGCCCGACGATTACGTGATTGCTACGGGGGAAACCCACTCGGTTCGCGACTTCCTCGACGAGGCGTTTTCCTACGCCGGCCTGGACTGGCGAAAGCATGTAGAAATTGATCCCTGGTATTACCGGCCGGCAGAGGTGGACCTGCTCGTTGGGGATGCGAGCAAGGCCCGGAGAGAACTGAGTTGGGAGCCGAAGGTAAAATTCAAGGATCTCGTTCGCCTCATGGTGGACGCGGATGTCGCCGCCTTGAGGCGGCGCGGACGAAACGAGCTATAACCGGAACCGAGGCCCTTCCCGCCTTGGGGGGCAAAATTCGTGAGGTCGGCGCAGGTCTGAGCTGATATGATGGAACATTCCGCATAAGCAAGGAACCATGCGTAGGGGCTCGGCCATTGGCCGCTCTGCCTGCCTCTGCGGACCGATCAGCCCAGGCGACTCCAATCGAAGAGGGATCATCATGGCCGCTACCAGAAAAATCAACGTGCGGTTTCTCGGCATCTTGGTGGGGATCGTCGCCATCCTCGGGCCCAGCGTTTACTTCGTCAACGCCTACCAGGTGCGACGCAACTCCATCGCTCTGAAATTTCGAGCCCAACAGGCTTTTGACGATGGCCGGTACGATGACGCGGCCCGGTTTTATTACCTGTATCTGAAGCAACACCCCGACGATATCGAGGCACGGATTGGCCGGGGAGAAGCACTCGACAAAAAGCCGTCCAAGACGCTTGGGGATCGGAAAGAGGCATTCGAGAATTTTCAGTACGTCTTACGCTGGGATGCCGACGATCCGGACATGCGGCGGCGCCAGGATGAGATCCGGCGGCGCCAGGTGGATTTGGCGTTCGACCTGCTCACACTAGAACCGCGCAATGCCGAACACCGCAACCAGGCGATGGCGCACATCCGGAAGCTGTTGGATCCCCAGACGGGCACCCACAAGAATGATGGCGTGCTGGAGCAGTTGCTCGCGCTCTGCTACGCGCTGGGCGGCGAAGACGACCAAGCCGTCACGTACTACGAAAAAGCGATGGACCATGCACCGCATCACCTGGCCAGCTATTCGCAGTTCGCCAACTACCTGCTCACCCGCCGCAAGGATCCGCTCAAGGCCAATACCGTGAAGAAGCGGATGCTGGCGGAAAATGGAGACCAATGGGAGGCACACCTGGCGGCCGCGGCGATCGCACGCTACCAGGGCGCCCCGGATAACGAGGAAATCAACAAAGCCCTGGAGTTGGCCCCGGACAAGGCGGAAACCATTCGCGAAGCCGCCGCCGCGGCGCAGCGTCAACACAAGCTCGACGAGGCGCGGGCGCTATTGGAACGAGGCCTGAAGCTTTATCCGGCCAATGCGGACCTGTATTACCGTCTCGCCCAGGTGGAATTGGAAGCCCGCCAGCCGGACAAGGCTGAGCAGTGTTTGCGACGCGGGTTGAAGGAAGTTCCGGAGCAAGGCCAGACTTCTCTGCTTTATCTGCTGGCGCTTTCGCTGATCCAGCGTGGCGACACGGCTCAGGCCGAGAAGGAGATCAACAACCTTCAGAACCGGGCGGGCTCCGACATCTATGTGAATGAATTGAAGGCCCGCGTCCACATGCACAATCAGGAATGGAGTCTCGCCAGCCGTCCATTGGAGCGGCTGCGTACCCTTCCCATGGTCGTGCAGCAGCCGGAGTTCGCGTTTCAGGTCGAAATGCTCCTGGGAGTCTGCTATGAACGCCAGCGGCAGTTCGATCGTGCCCTGGAATGCTATGAACAAGCGTTGCGCTCCAAGCCCGACGGACCCGATGCGGTCCGCGCCCGTCGGGGCAAGGCCATGACACTGGCCGCCCTGGGCAAGGGGGATCAGGCCCTGGGCGAGTTCCGGCAGCTCCTTTCCAAGGATCCCACTGTGGCGCTCCCGATGGTCGAGCTCCTCACCAATCAGAACAGCCGGTTGGACCCTGCGAAACGGAACTGGCAGGAGGTCGATGAACTCCTCAAGAACCTGGAACGGGATATGCCGAATGCCCCTGAACTGGCCATTCTGAAAGTCCGTCTCGCTCAGGTCCGGCAGGATCCGCGCGAAGCCCTCAAGATGGCACAAGCGATTCTGGACAAAAACGCGACGCAGCCCGGACCGTGGCTCAATCTGATCCAGATGACCGAGAACCAGGGCATGGACACACTCCCCTTGATCGACAAAGCAGAGAAAGCCCTGGGCGATCGCGCGGATTTGCGCCTGGCCCGCGCACGCCATTGGTTGCGGACCGGTGGAGATGAGGCGACCGCGGGGCTGATCAAACTGGAGAAGGAAATTGGCAAGTTCAGTCCGACGGACCAAGCCCTTCTCCTGGACGGATTGGCCGTTGAGTACCTCCGCGTCGGCAATGCCGATCAAGCCAAACGGCTGTGGACGCAACTGGCCAAGCTGGAGCCCAAGAATCTGCAAGTACGCCAGGCTCTGTTCGAGCTGGCTTTCTTCCGCGATACCGAAGCCGAACTCGATCCGTTGATTCAGGAGATTCGCGGCATCGAGGGAGAGACGGGTATGATTTGGCGCTACTGCCAGGCTTGCCGGATCATCGGTGCCAATCGTAAGGGAAAAGTGGATCGGGATCAGCTGGCCGAGGCGCGGGCGCTGCTCACCCAGGTGAGCTCCCAACGTCCCAAATGGGGGCGGGTGGCGTTGCGTGAGGCAGAGCTGGCCGACCTGGAAGGCAATGTGGACAACGCCCTGAAATCGTACCAGCGAGCCCTGGATCTTGGGGAACGCGATCCCCTCTCCTTCCGCCGGCCCATTTACATCCTCTACCAGACCGGTCATTTCCGGGATGCCGAACGCATGCTGACAACCCTCCGTGAACAAACCCCCGAGCTTCCCCCGGACCTGAAGCGGCTCAATATTCTGGTCTTGAGCCAGCTCGGCAATCATGCGGCCGCCCTTGCCGATGCGGCGCTGCCAGTGAAGCGAGGCTCCAAGGATCCTGGCGATCATTTCTTGTATGCCACGGCACTAGCTCGCGCCGGCAAGAACGACGAAGCCGAACAAGCCTATCGGACGACGTTGCAACTGCCCGGCATCGAGAAGCTACAGGATGAATGGAAGCAGGAACTCTGGGTCGGATTTGTGCGCTTCCTGATGGGCACTGGCCAGAAATCCAAAGCGGAGGGAGTTGTTCAAGACGCAGCGAAAAGACCTCCCGCAGAGATGCCGCCCTTCGTGTTGGCCCAGTGTTACGAAACCATCAATCAGCCAGCCAAGGCAGAAGCACAGTACCTGGGTGCTCTGAAAGATAACCCCAGGGACTTGCCGGTCCTGCGTAGCCTGGCCACGTTTTATGAACGCAATGGACAACTCGGCAAGGCTGAACCGTATCTACAGCGGCTGCTCGAGTCCCAGACCCATGCCACCCCGGCGGACATGGAAATGGCTCGGCGGGCCCTGGCTGTTACCTGGGCGAACACCGGCGATTACGGGAAGTTTCAGGAAGGGCTGAAGCTCCTGGAGCAGAATGCCAAGAATGGCGTGCTGCCGATCGCGGACCAACACGCCCAGGCAAAGATGCTCGCGAAATTCCAGTACCGTTGGCCCGACGCCATCAAGCTCTTCGAGCAACTGGAAAATCAGCCGGGCGGGCTCTTGCTGGATGAACAGCTCGCCTTGGCCGGCCTGTACGAGTTCTACGGCGCCAACGCCTGGGTCAAGGCCAAGCGAATCTACACGAATGTCTTGGCTACGAACGCCAACGATGCCAACCTCATCTACTATTGCACCCGCGGCTTGCTTCGCCATCGCGAATCGGATACCGTGCCGAATTGGCTTTCGAAGCTGGAAAAACTGGATGGTGCCCAATCGCCGCGGGTACTGGAGATCCGGATCTGGCTGGCCTGGGCTCAGGGCAAACTGGATCAGGGAGCCAAGCTCCTCCAAGAATATGTCGAGCGCACCGATGCCAGCCTGGACACTGCCGCCACGCTCCTGGAAGAGTTCCGCATGACCGGCCAGGCCGACGAGCTATACCAGAAGCTGGTCGAGAAATCGAATCGTCCGGAAAGCGTTTTGTTGCGGGCGGCTTTCTTGGGTCGCCAGGGCCGCCGCGACGACATTCAAGAGGCCCTGGAGCTGTGCGATAAAGCCTGGAAAACTTGTCCCCCAGAAAAGGTGGCCCACGTTGCCATCGGTGTCCTGAGCGGGATCAAAACGCCCAGCGCGCAACAGGTCCAGCGCGTGGAGCGCGGCTTGCAGGAGGCCATGAACAAGAATCCGCAGTCCTTGGCCCTTCAGTTTTACATGGCCGGCCTGCGTAGCCTGGAACAGAAATATGAGGAGGCGGAGAAGGTGTATCGCCAGATCCTCCAGCAGGATCCCAAGAATGCGCTGGCACGGAATAACTTGGCATGGCTGCTGGCGGCCCGCGACGGCAGACCGAAGGCCCTTGAAGCCCTCGATCTCATCAACCAAGCCATTCAGTTGGTCGGGCCATCCTCTGAGCTGCTCGATACGCGGGCATTTGTGCGGCTGAAGCTGGACGCGGCCGACGAAGCTCTGAAAGACCTGGAGGATGCGCGCCGAGAGGAAGAGCAGAAACCCAACCCCT
>DATGIQ010000296.1:0-16250 GCA_035295665.1 Gemmataceae bacterium
CCCACCTTGTTCCATGATTTCCGGAGGCTGGTCGACCAAAAAGAGATCGATGCCATCGTCATCGCCACGCCAGATCACTGGCACGCGTTGCAATTCGTCGCTGCCTGCCGGGCGGGAAAAGATGTGTACGTCGAGAAGCCCTTGAGTTTAACCATCTCCGAAGGGCAAAAAATGGTGGCCGTCGCGGAAGAGACCAAGCGCGTTACCCAAGTCGGATTGCACCGCCGCTCCTCGGCTCATATTCAAGAAGCGGTGCGGCTGATTCGCAGCGGTGCGATTGGCAAGGTGAGCGTGGCCAAATGCTACCATCTCCGAAACGAATTCCCGCAAGGCATCGGCAACCCGCCCGATTGCGAACCGCCCTCGGCTTTGGACTGGGACTTCTGGCTGGGACCGGCGCCCAAGGTGGCGTACAATCCGAACCGCTGTCTATACAAGTTCCGCTGGTTCTCCGATTACTCCGGCGGCCAGCTCACCAATTTCGGCACGCATTACATCGATGTGATTCAGTGGGCGTTGGGGCACGATGCCCCCAAAGGCGTGTTCGCAGCCGGCGGAAAATACGCCATCCACGACAATCGCGAGATTCCCGACACGCTGGAAGCGGTTTGGGAATACGATGGCGGAACGCTGGTCACCTTTTCCCAGTTCAACGCCAACAATTCGCCGGGGAATGCGAAGGGCTGGGAACTGGAATTCCGCGGCACGAATGGAACGTTGCTGATGCAGGAAGGACAGGGCTTCGAGATCTTGCCGGAGAAAGTCCGGACCGTGGAGCTTCCCGCCTTGAGTCCGCTGCACCGCAAAGAGAATACGGAGCAAGCACGCTCAACGCGGCCGGCCATGCAGGGCCAGGCCAAGAAAGGGAAGGCCGATACCGCCGACCATGCGCGGAATTTTCTCGATTGCGTCAAGGACCGCAAGCCGACCAACTGTCCCGTAGCCGTGGGTCATCGCTCCACGTCGACCACGCTCTTGGCCAAGATAGCGCTGCGCCGGGGCCGCTACCTGGCGTGGGATGCGCAGGCAGAACGGGTCGTGAATGATGAAGAGGCGAACCGACTGCTGGCGTATGAATACCGGGCGCCGTGGCGGCTGATCTAGATCAATGATCGGCCAGCGAAACCACGAGGCGATTGCCCACCGCCTTGGAATAGCGAACAAGCGTCTCCACCGTGAGCCTCCGGCTCCGGGTAATACGTTTCATGGTCGTTGCCTCATTGGGACGTCGTAGGCCGTCACCGGACGATTGCGTCGAATGGCGTGCACGGGTTCTCCTGCCACGTGGTATGATAAGACCACAATTCGGCACAGGCATTCAATGGGATGGATCATTCCTTTTGAACTACCCATAGCTTGGCTTCACATCGTCCTGGTAAAACCCCATGAGCGTTAGGGGCGCATCCAGTCCGCGGAGCAGGCCGTGCCCACCCACCGATTGGTCCAGCCGCTCCCATTGTTGAGAGCATAAAAGGAGACGTCGTGAATTCCTTTGCGAAATTCACGACGTCTCCTTTTGTCCCTTTGCAGGAATCGTTTCCCCAGTTCGGCACCTGGAAAAGTCTCCGTTACTTCCCAAATTTATCCTTGAACAACGCTTGCATGCGTTTCCACGAATCTTGATCCGCGGCCTTATCGTATTTCATGCCGGCCAAGCCATGCTTCTCAGCATCGGCAACGGTAAAGCTGTGAACTGCCCCTGGATAGTTGACGAATTCGTATTGGACATGGCCTTTGTCGAGAGCACCGCGAAACGCCTGGATCGCTTGGCTGGGAATGAAAGAATCGTCGGCACCGTTACAAACCAAGATGGTCGCCTTGATGTGTTTCACATCGGCATCGCTCGGCGTGGGTAGGGCCGCGTGAAAGGTAGCCACCGCCTTGAGATCCGCGCCGGAGTACGCCAATTGCAGCGCCGTCGAGCCGCCGAAACAGTAGCCGATTGCGGCCAGGTTCTTCGGGTCGCATTGCGGTTGTGATTTGAGGACTTCCAGGGCCGTTGCCGCACGCTGCCGCCAATCGTCCACATTGGCCCGCACATGATTGGCCATCTCCCCGGCTTCCTTGGGGTGCTGGGCGATCTTGCCTTCGCCGTACATGTCCGCAGCAAAAGCAACATAGCCAAGCTTGGCAAGCTGCTCCGCCCGGCTTCGGGCGTAGTCATTCAAGCCCCACCATTCATGAACGACCAAAACGCCCGGCCGACGACCTTGCACCGCGTCGTCCCAAGCGAGAAATCCCTGACAATCGAGATTGCCATGTTTGTAGGAAACCTTCTTGGTCTGCACCGCGGCGTCCGCCAATGCCGGGACGGCGACCACGGCAGCCAGTACTGCGAGACTACGCAACATTGTTTTCTTCCTTTCGACCGGGCAGATCCTTTGAGACTCCCCTGAGGCGCACGCTCCCGTCGTTGGATGGAGCGCCTGCCGCCCTTGAACATCTTATCGTTCTGATCCTCTGTGTCGCGATGCCCAAGAGTAGCAGCGCGGCCAATTTGCCTGTGGGTCCGGAGATAGCCAATTCCGGGCACCGGCCATAGATCAACCCTTTCCATCCCCTTTTGGAGAGACCGATGCGTTCACGCGGGATCCCCCTCACGCTCAGCTTCCTGACCCTTTCCACGGTGCTGATGGGCCAAACGGTGCCCACGCCACCCTCGGCCAAGCAAGTGGAACACATCTCGGTCTGGCACGAAGAAAAGGTCCACGATCCGTACTTCTGGCTCCGCGAAAAGAGCAATCCGGCGGTCCTGCGATACCTGGAGGCGGAGAACGCCTACACCGAGGCCATGACCCGAGACCTTCAACCCTTCGTTGAAAGCCTCTACCAGGAGATGCTCGGCCGGATCAAACAGACCGACTTGACCGTCCCCACGCGCCGGGGCGGCTACTTCTACTATTCGCGTACCGAAAAAGGCAAACAGTATCCGATCCAGTGCCGCAAAAAAGCGACTGCGAACGGCGCCCTTGACGAGCAGGCGGCCGAGGAAGTCCTCCTTGATCTGAACGAGCTGGCCCGCGGGTTCAAGTTTCTGTCCCTAGGGGCCTTTGCCGTCAGTGATGATGCCCATCTGCTTGCCTACACGACCGCCACCACCGGTTTCCGGCAATACCAGTTGTCCATCAAAGATCTTCGCACCGGCGCGATCCTGCCCGACCGGGCCGAACGGGTCACATCCGTGGACTGGTGCGCCGACAACCGCACGCTCTTCTATGTCACCGAAGATCCGCTGACCAAGCGCTCGAACCTGCTTTGGCGGCACGTGCTGGGCGAAGAGACGGAGCCGGTCTATCAGGAGAACGACCGGCTGTACACGCTTCGGCTGGGCCGCAGCAAGGACCGCAAGATGCTCTTTCTCCGCAGTGCCAGCACCGACACCTGGGAAACACGGTTCTTGCCCAGCGATCAGCCCAATGCGCCGTTCAAGGTCCTGTTGACCCGGAAGAAGGGACACAAATATGACGTGGAGCACCGGGAGGGTCTCTTCTACATCCGCAGCAATGACAGGGCCAAGAACTTCCGCCTCGTCACGGCGCCGGTAGCCGATCCGTCGGCGCCCAACTGGAAAGAATTCATCCCGGCGCGTGCCGATGTGCTTTTGGACCATGTCGAACTCTTCAAGGACTACGTCGTGGCCGCGGAGAAATCCGCCGCCCTGGAGCATTTCCGCATTTACGATTTCCGATCCGGCCAATGGCATGAGATGACGTTTCCGGAAAGTGCCTATGCGGCGTCGCCAATACCTACACCGGAGTACACGGCCAGCAAGTTTCGCTTTGCGTACCAGAGCCTGATCACACCCCGCAGCGTGTACGCCTACGACATGGGCACGCGGCAACAGATGCTCCTGAAGCGCGAGGAGGTTCTCGGTGGCTACGACCCCGCTCAGTACGTGACCGAACGGCAGTGGGCCAGCGCCCGCGATGGCGTCAAAATCCCCCTCTCGATCGCCTACCGCAAAGGGCTTCCAAGGAATGGCAGCGCGCCGCTCTTCCTCTATGGATATGGCTCGTATGGCTCCGGAGTGCCCGCCAGTTTTTCGAGCCCTCGGCTGAGCCTCCTGGATCGTGGCATGGTTTTTGTCATCGCCCACATCCGGGGCGGCAACGAGATGGGCGAAACCTGGCACGATGATGGCATGCTGCTCAAGAAGAAGAACACATTCTTTGACTTTGTCGATAGTGCCGAGTGGCTGATTGCCAACGGGTGGACACGCAAAGACCGGCTCGTCATCGAAGGTGGCAGTGCCGGCGGCTTGCTGATGGGCGCCGTGGTCAACCTCCGGCCGGATCTTTTCGCAGCCGTGCACATGGCCGTGCCTTTTGTGGATGTGATGAACACGATGATGGACGCCAGTCTCCCGCTCACGGTGGGGGAATACCTGGAATGGGGCAACCCCAACGAAAAGCCAGCCTTCGACTACATACGTTCATATAGTCCCTACGATAACTTGGCCCGGAGGGCCTACCCAGCGATCCTGGTGACTACGAGTCTCAACGATAGCCAGGTGATGTACTGGGAGCCGACCAAGTACGTGGCCAAGCTCCGCACTTTGAAAACCGATGCTAACCCGCTGTTGCTCAAGTGCAACATGGGCGCGGGCCACGGCGGTTCCTCGGGCCGTTACGATCGGCTCAAGGAGACTGCTTTTCAATATGCCTGGTTAATGCATCAGGTGGGCATTTCGAAAGACATGTCCGCGCAGAAGTGAGTGGTCGGAACTTCGATGGAAGCGGAGCCGGCCGAGACCACAGCGTGGCCTCGGCCAGCAGGATGGCAAATTGGATGGTTTGCGACACAGGCGGACTTATTGGCTTTCCTCCATCGCTTTGGTGAGATCGACCCGTTGCAGCTCGCCGGGACGAACAGCTAGCGTTTGTGTCCGGGTCCGTTCATTGCCCTTGTCCATCCATTTGGCCTCGATTTTGTAGCTATATTGCCGGCCCGGTTCGATCGGCGGCGAAATGAACTGGCGGACGGTCCCTTTCTGCTGCGTTTTTGTGCCGTCGATCCAGACCTGGGCATCGGCGGGTACGCGCACTTCGAGGCGAACCGGGCGTGCCCGGCTGGACATGCCCTGGGTTCCCGGCTCGTAGTAGTCCGCGCGCCGGCCCTCGCTCTGCATGTCGGCGGCCATGCCCTCTCCAGGGGCATTGGTAGGCATTCCCTGGACGTAGGGAACATAGGTTTCGGAGCTGTTGCGGAAGCGGCGACCCAGGCGACGCTGCCGGCCCTGGCTGGAATCGGCGGCCAGCATCAGTACGGCCACGGCTAGCACGGCAAGGACGGAGAACCAACGACGAACCATGTCAACACCTCCTGTTGTGTCATTCCCCAACCTGGGGATGGCTCTGGCCTCTCCGCCGTGCAAGGAAACCGCTCCCCGCATCCCAGCAGAGAAGCTGCTGAAGCTCTGTTGTAAAGGTTTCCATCCGCGGAAACAAGGTACGGCGAGCCCGGCTCAATAGTCGCTCACGGTTTGTCCGTCCCGAGAGCTGCCGAGATTGTGCCACACTTGCAAGTTGATGTCATTACCCACAAACCGGGCGCTGCCATCGCCCAGGACGACTTGCACGCCACCCGTGTGGTAGCTCCGGGCCGACTGGATATACGGGTAGGCACTCGTGGGCCCTACGCACGGCGGATTGGGCGGCAGCGGATCGCAGTAGCCGGTGCCGTCGCCGGGGGCATATTGAATCGCGTCCGGGGAAGTTGTATTGGGCGGAAAGAATGTTTCGCCGGCAGTTGCGGGGCCCCACCACGTGAAGCCACGCAGATCTTTGCGCTGGCCTTGTCTGACTTCGAGCATCAGAATCGTGTTGCTGAGACCGTCGGTGATGTCCTGAAACCGCACCGTCTTCCGCGGCACGAACGGGGCACCCAGGAACGGAACATTCTGAAACGCCGTTTGAAAGTAACTGGTATTCCCGTAATTGACGACGTAGTTATGCGACGTGATCGGCGCGATCGGGGCATTGGGCTGATCGCTGGGACAAGTTAGCGCTTTGTAGCGCCGGCCAGTGGTACTCTCGATGTTCACCTCGCTGCTGTAGCGGGGATACGAGCCCGACTGGACACTGGGCGGCGTCCGGGCCGGCCAATTGGTCAACACAGAATCGCTCCCGCCCCAGTTCTGGTAATTCCAAAAGGCCTGATCCTGCTCGATAAAGGGCAGAATCAACATTTGCCAGGTCCCCCAACAGCAAACATACACTTCCTTGCTGTCCTCGGCCTTGGGAAGGGTTTTGTTGACGTCGAAGTAATTGTGCATGGCCAGCCCAAGCTGCTTGAGGTTGTTTTGGCAGCTGGCGCGGTTGGCGGCCTCGCGGACCTTTTGCACGGCCGGGAGCAGCAGGCCAATTAGAATGGCGATGATCGCGATCACCACCAGCAGCTCGATCAACGTGAAGGCAGTGCGGCGCCGCATGACGGGTCTCCTTTTGGCAATCGGAAAGGGGTCCGACCGATGCCGTTGCCGGTCCGACCCGGATACGGAAACGAGGTCACCGAACCTCGAAGTTAAACTTGTTCGGGCCATCCGTCGTAACTTCCGCGCCAAGGATCGTCTGCACATTGTACTTGGGCTGGATGCGATCCTTGGCTACCGGTAGGTAGCCGGGGGGAGAGTCCGGGTCGGGCGTCCTGTTCTTTGGATCCGAGGAGGCAACCATCACCTTGTAGCGGCCCGGTAGCAATCCCTGCTTGGCGGGGATGCTGTATTGGCCTTCCTGAATCATGGCTCCGCCGCCGGAAGGAAGAGTGGAATCCGCCGGCAGAAACGTGATCACTCCCTGGTCGAGCGGTTTGCCTTGCCATTTGACCTCACCCGAGACACCGTAGAGCTTGGGCTTGCCGTCAGCGCAGCCAAGGATCCCGCCCATGAGGAGGCATACATACGGGAGCCAGCGGAGGATGCAGCGGTCGTTCATGGCAAACGGTCCTTGTCCGGTCACTGGGCGGCCGATGGTGGAGAGGATTCAAAACGATGGAGAGTCATCGAGTATTGTCATGGCGATTCTAATCTTCTGAACCGCAGCCTGCAAGGCTGGGAAACACTTATTCTGGTTCCGGTTACGATCGTGTCTCGAATTCGTGCATTCGTCGGTCGACTTCCCAGCAGTAAACGAATAGGGAATGCTGCGCCCAATCCGGAAGCCCTACGGATGAGGCGTAGCCAACACACGACCCGTTTCTTCCATAGGAGGTCCTGTCATGGCATCTTCGCTGTGGGCTACCTGGCGATCTCGAGCAAGCTGGACCCGAAGTATGGCAGCACAACGACGGCGGCCGCGCTCCTGTCTGGCAGTGGAATCGCTTGAGAACCGCTGTCTGCTCGACGGGATTCCGATCATTCCCAATCTTCCATCGAAGTTTCTGTCCGCTTCGACAGTGCCGGCCAATGGCGATCTCAATCCATACGGCGTAGCCTTTGTCCCAAGGGGATTTCCCGAGGGAGGTCCACTCCATCCGGGCGACATTCTCGTCTCGAATTTCAACAACAACGTCGCCGGCGGGAACTTGCAGGGGAGGGGTACGACCATTGTCGATCTTTCGCCCACCGGCAAGCAGACGCTTTTCTTCCAGGGTTCATCGACACCGGGGGACCTTGGTCTAACGACTGCTTTGGGCGTGCTGAGTCGCGGCTTTGTTCTCGTCGGCAGCCTCCCGACGATCGATGGCATGTCGAGTTCGATCCAGAAGCCGGGCGCGCTACTCATCCTCAATAGTCAGGGCAAAACGGTGATGACGCTCCGGGATTCTAAGTTCCTCGATGGGCCGTGGGACTTGACCGTCAATGACGAAGGCGATGAAGCTCAGGTATTCGTTTCCAACGTCCTCAGCGGCACCGTGACGCGCCTTGATTTGAGCATTCCCGAGCATGGCAACCCCATGGTCACCGGAAAGGTACAGATTGCCTCCGGCTACACGAAGCGTACGGACCCCACGGCGCTGGTCCTCGGTCCCACCGGTCTGGCCTATGATGCCGACAGGGAGATTCTCTATGTGGCCTCGACGGCGGATAATGCGATTTACGCCATTGACAATGCCGAGGACCGTACGACCGATGCCAAGAAAGGGACCAAGATTTACTCGGACAGCAAGCACTTGAACGGCCCACTGGCTTTGACCCTCACGCCGAATGGCGATTTGATTACGAGCAATGGCGATGCGTTCAATCCCAATTCTACGGTGCCGCCGAGCGAACTCATTGAATTCACGCCGAAGGGGCATTTCGTTGCCGAGTTGCAGGTCGATACGGTGCCCGGCTCCGCTTTCGGCCTGGCTTTGGAAACTGCGCACGACCAGATCCATTTCGCTGCCGTGGACGATAACTCTAACACGCTCGATATCTGGACGATGAACGTGGACGCCGACCCGGATGGGAGGTCTACGGCCCCAAGCCGCCCGGCCATCCCCGAGCTGCCGAGCAACGACTTGATCGGAGCCTCGCCGAATGCAAACCGTCTTGTGGTGGGCGAGGCAGCAAGCACGATGATGATGGTCCCGGCCAATACGGCGGCGCTGGAACAGCTTTTCGCGGAAACTGCCACGACACTTCCACGATCATCGCTTACGAGTCAAACATTGCCGGTATCGATAGAAACTGAGATCGGCAACCAGGATGTTTCTGGGCCGGCACTTTAGCACTGCGGTCCCATCATTGTGCCTGCAAAAACGGACCCCTGTCATGGTCAAGCTCCCACAAGGAAGAGGACCTTCCCTATCGGCTCGAAGGGAGCTTGACCATGACCGTCTACAGCCGCACCACCCCATGTCCGCGGCCCCGGCGCCGATCCAGTGCGGCACGGCTCGCCGACAGCCAGCCGAGATCGATCCGTTCCTGCTCGACTTCCTCGAGAGTGGGATTCTGCAGGGAGCGTATGACCTCGCCCAGGAGCAGGTCTGCGAATTTCTGGCGTGCCCGGTGCCGCGCCTGGCGAACCGCGTGGACCGTGAACGACTTGCCCAGCTTCTGGCCCAGTTGTTCGGCCAGCGCGGCGGATTCGAGCAACCGATGTGTTGCTCCTTCAGACGCAGGAGGGTATGGCAGGGCTGGCCGGTCTTTTGCTCGACGTGTTCAAGAGCCGACCCACTTCGCGCCCACAATTCCTCGTTCCAACTTCGTAGGAATGCACGTTCGGCATCGGTCATCGCTTCGGGCATTCCCGCCAGCTCTGCAAGCTCCAGCCCGAGTGCTTGCGGCCGGATGTACTGGCGCCGCCGGTAATCCGTGGTCGAGAATGACTTCCCAGCGGCGGCCTTGAGATCAGGTACAATGCGTCCGCATTTGGCCACCTGCCGGTCCGTTCTGGAAGCAGCTTACCAAGCGCGTTTGTGAGGAAGCGAGCCAGCCACGGACAGGCTCGTTCTCACTCCCAGGAAAATCCGTGCGCGCCTGTACCAATTCTGAGAAAACCCGGTAGAAGAAATCAGCATGGGCAGTAACTAGCTCTCTGTTCTCCTCCCATTCTGTTGCATCCTCTCGCTGCGAACCGCTGTGCTCCGATGGGCCACGCGGGTTTGGCACTTCCTTTGCAATCGGGGATCGGCGACTCCCGTTCCCTTGCACGGAAAGCCGTTGACATCGTCCGGACCGGGAGTAAAAAGGTCCCCGTGGGCAAGACACCCGTCTGCCACTCTTTCATCGAAGTTGAGAAAAGGGCCAGAGCATCACCCAGGCTCTGGTTTATTTTTGAAGCGGTTGCTGGGGGCGGGAGACCGTGGTCCCGTAACCACGATGTTCTCGCTGTGGACCTATTGAAGGAAGAGGAAGGAAGTAGCGAGTTGCCATGTCTGAGCCAACCAACGTGACCGGGACAGCGCCCGCCGCCTCTTCCAAGCCGGCGCCGCCGCCCAAACCGGCGCCCCCGGTGAAAACGCCGGGCAAAGCGGGTACCGAACGGCGCATTTTCTTGTTTGCCTTTTTCGGCGCTCTCTTCGGCAGCTGGATCGCCGTGGCTTGGACCGCGCTGACGCTGTCGATGCTGGGCATGGTCCTGGGCACGGTCCGGTTTCTGTTCCCGAATGTGCTGTCCGAGCCGCCCAGCAAAGTGAAGGCCGGCTTCCCGGATCAATATGAGGAAGGCAAAGTCGTCGATCGTTTCAAGGACCAGAATTTCTGGGTGGTCCGCTACCAAGGAATCATCTACGCGCTCAGCACGACCTGCACCCATCTGGGCTGCACACCGAACTGGCTGGAGCGGGAAGAAAAATTCAAATGTCCGTGCCACGGCAGCGGCTTCAAGATCACCGGCGTCAATTTTGAAGGTCCGGCCCCCCGGCCGCTGGAACGTTGGGGCATCAGCATCGCGGAAGATGGCCAGCTGCTCGTGGACAAGAGCAAAAAGTTCCAAAAAGAGATGGGGCAGTGGGATAACCCGGAGTCGTATATCAAGGTGTAACCTAGTCCGTAGTCCGTAGCCCGTGGTCCGTAGCCAGATCGCGACGGACGACGGACGACGGACTACGGACTGCGGATTAAAGGCTACCGAAAAATGTCTGTCGGCGATTACATTCGCAGTTCGCAGGTTTGGAAGAGTATTTTTCGCCATCCGGCTCCGCGCGACCGGCGCAATCGCGTCGTGGTGATGCTGACAAATGTGTTCCTGCACCTGCACCCGGTGTCGGTGCGGAAGAGCGGCATCGCGTTGAGCTATACGTGGTGCATGGGCGGCATCACGTTTTTCCTCTTCCTGGTCGAGACGGTGACCGGCGTGTTGTTGATGTTCTATTATCGGCCCACGCTGGAACATGCTTACAACGATATCTTGCTGCTGCGCGATGTGGCCACGCTCGGCGTCCTCCGGGAGCTGCACCGCTGGGGCGCGCATGCCATGGTCATCACGATCTGGCTACACATGTATCGGGTGTTCCTCACCGGCAGCTATAAACCACCGCGGGAATTCAACTGGGGAGTGGGAGTCATCCTGCTCGTCTTGACGTTGTTCTTGAGCTTCACCGGATATCTGCTGCCGTGGGACCAATTGGCGATCTGGGCCATCACGGTGGGCAGCAACATGGCCCGTGCCCATCCCTTTGTCGGACACGAAGGTCCGGGCGCCTCGTTGCTCCAGATTGGCGGTGTGCCCTTGATCCATTCGGGGGCAGATGCGCGGTTTCTGTTGTTGGGAGCCCGAGCCGTGGGCGAAAATACGTTGCTGCGCTTCTATGTCTTGCACTGTGTCGCCGTCCCCTTGGCCGTGGCCTTGCTCATCGCCGTCCATTTCTGGCGTATCCGTAAGGATGGCGGCATCAGCGGACCGCTGTAAGTTGGAGGAGCTTGTTCGATGCATGGTACCGCGGAACTTCATGGGTTCGGGAGCCTCTCCGAATGGCATTCGGTGCAGACTAGCCTGGGCATTTATTACCTGCTGGTCATGCTCTTGAACCTGGGGTTCGTGGCCTACTATCTTTACGGCAAACGGGACCGCACCCAGGTCGTGATCTGGAGCGCGGTCGCGCTGGTCTTCCTTTTCCATGGCGTGATCTATCTCCTGCATCAGGGGCCCGCGCTCTCCGAGAGCTTCCGCGCGTTCACCACGCGGCTCATGGGCGCCTGGGGTGGACAGGCCGGACCCATCCTGTACACCGGCCTGTCCGTGGCCGGGTTCATTGCGCTGCTCTATTTCCGCCGGGCGTTTGCTCAGCCGGCGGTCGGCTGGGCTGTCCTTAATATCGCCCTCCTCGCCGGCGGCTGGAGCATGACCGATCCCGAGTTCCGCAAAATCATTGTCAAGGAAGATAACGTCCCGATCACGATTTTGATCTTCACGGTGGGCTACTTTACCTGGCTCAGCATCCACAAGATGGTCCTCAACGACGACCGCCTGGCCAAGGGCGCGCCGCCGATGGAGAGCCTCGAAGACGAAAAAGTCCTGGTGTGGCCGGACCTGGTTTACACCGAGCTGATCGCCATGATCGTGGTCACGTTCCTCTTGGTAATCTGGGCGGTCGCATTGAAAGCTCCCTTGGAGCAGCCGGCCACCAGCGCCAAAGCGCCCAATCCATCGAAGGCGCCCTGGTACTTCCTCGGTCTCCAGGAAATGCTCGTCTACTACGACCCGTGGATGGCCGGCATCGTGCTTCCGCTCATGATCATCAATGGGTTGGTGGCCATTCCGTATATCGATTTCAATCAGAAGGGCAACGGTTACTTCACATTTAATCAGCGGAAGTTCGCGATCACGGTATTCTTGCTCGGCTTCGTCGTCATGTGGGTAACGCTCATTGTGCTGGGCACCTTTCTGCGCGGCCCCAACTGGAATTTCTTCGGGCCCTATGAGAACTGGGATCCGCACAAGGTCTTGCCCCTTAACAACGTCAACCTCTCCGATTACTTTTGGCTGGGCCTGCTGAAGCAGCCGTTGCCGGATGCGTGGTATATCCGCGAACTGCCCGGCATCATCGTGGTGCTGGCGTATCTCTTTGTGTTGCCGCCGATCCTGGCCCGGACCGTCTTGCGCTCCTTTTTCATTCGCATGGGCTTCGTTCGTTTCATCCTGCTGGTGAACCTTCTTCAGCTCATGGCCGCCTTGCCGCTGAAGATGGTTCTCCGCTGGGCCATCAATCTCAAGTACGTCGTCTATATCCCCGAATACTTCTTCAACATCTAGGAAGCCATGGCAGCCACCGACCAGACCTACCGCAAACAGAAGACGCTGGACATTGTCTTCGCGGTGTCGTGCGTGTTGATGCTGATCAGCATCATCTGGATGTTCGCCCAGGATTACAACCGCGCATTCAAGAAGATCCAAGCGAAGTTTCGCGACGTGGACGAGGCCCTCACGGAACGGCAACTCGTTGAGAAACTGCCCAATGTGGAACGGGTCCAGGAAGCGGTCAGCCAGCGTGAACAAGCCGAGGCCGAGCTCCAGCGCATCAAGGACGAAAGCCGCCGGGCCATTCGCCCCTTGCTGCGGGAGAAGGCCCAGCGCGAAGCCGACTACCAGAGCATCAAAGCGGATTTCGACTCCGTTTCGAGTCTCTACAACTTGGCGGTGGAAAAGCGCGACGAATCCGACGAGCCCAGCCGGCAAAATGCGCTTCAGGAAGCTGTGGACCGGCGCAAGAAAGAAGTGGACGAACTGGAGCAGAAGCTGATCGCGGCCCAAAACCAGCTTGATGAAACCGTGAAGAAGCTCAAAGAGGCGCAAGAGACGCAAACGAAAGCCGAGAACGCCTTGTCCCAGGCTGAGGACAATTTGAAAAAGGTTTCGGGCGAATTTGACCGCATCGCCAAGGCCGCGGCCCAAAAGCGCTGGAAGCTGGGCGATACCATCCGCAATCTGCCCGTTCTCGACGCATTCGCTTCCCCGACCAAGATTCAGCAATATACGTTGACCGATTTGCCCATCGACTACAGCTTTAAATATGTGACGCGTTTCGATCGCTGCACCACCTGTCACCTCGCGATGGAACGGCCGGCGTTTACCAAGGCCACGCTGGCCAAGTTAACCCCAGAACACGTGCCGGAAGAATTGGAAAATCGGCTGGTAGAGGCGCGGAACCTCCTCCTGGAGCGGGAAAAGAAAGGCGAGAAATTCACCTTCGATCCGAGCGACCTTCCCAAGCGGCTGCGCACCGTCCACCTCGATGAGTATCAGATCAATGAGTACTGTGCTCATCCGCGGCTGGATCTATTCGTTGAAGCCAACAGCCCGCACCCGGCGGAGAAGTTTGGCTGCACAACCTGCCACGGCGGGCAGGGGAGCGCTACCGATTTCGTCCTGGCCTCGCACACTCCAAACAATGCAGCCCAGAAAGCGGATTGGATCAAGGGACAAAACTGGGAGTCCAACCATTACTGGGACTATCCCATGTTGGCCAAGCGCTTTGTGGAGTCGAGTTGTCTGAAATGCCATCACCAGGTCACCGACCTCGTCCGCTATGGCAGCAAGCTCGAAGCGCCCAAGCTGATCCGAGGTTATAACCTCGTTCGGGAAAATGGCTGCTTCGGCTGCCACGAGATTGCCAGTCTCAAAGGTGGCCGCGAAATCGGCCCCGACCTCCGCCTCGAGCCATCGCCGCCGCTGGAGGCGTATACTCCGGCCGAACGGACCAAAATGACGTCCGATCCTCTCAACCCGCTGGGAACGATGCGGAAGGTCGGGCCGAGCTTGTACCGCATCAGCGAAAAGACGAACCAGACGTGGGCGCGAAAATGGATTCAGGCTCCACGGAATTTCCGGCCGAACACAAAAATGCCGCACTTTTACGGGCTGAGCAATAACACACCCGAGGTGCTGCCGCCGGAGCAGAAAGCTTTCCCGGAGGCGGAGATCGCCTCGATCGCCTATTACCTGTTCCACGAAAGCGGCGATTATCTGAACGTGGAAATGGTGAACGGCAAACCAAAAGGGCATGATAAATATCGGGTTGCCCTGGAAAAACGCCGTGAGGAGATCGAGGAGAAAAAACGCAACAAGCTCGCCAGCGAACAGGAGCTGAAGCTACTCGAAGAATTGGTCCGCCGGCTGGAGCTGGATCAGCCACCCACCCCGATTCAAGTGCGGATTATCGACTGGGAAGGGAACACCGTTTCGGTCCCATCACCCGCGAAAGATGATGCCGCGCGCAAGAAGCAGGTTCAGGATGGCCGCCGGCTGTTCACAGAACGCGGCTGCCTGGCATGCCATTCCCATGAGGCTACCACGAAGGACGAAGGCGGAGTGCCGGCCGTTACCAGCGAAGCCGATTTCGGTCCGAACCTGAGCCGGATCGCTGCCAAGATTGCTCCCGAGCGATTTGATCCCAAACTGGGGATCGACGAAGCAAAGCGGCGCTGGCTGATCCAATGGATTCTGAACCCGCAGGTACATCACCCGCGGACGCGCATGCCCTACACGCATCTGACCCCCGAGGAAGCGGCCAATGTCGCTGCCTGGTTGCTGGAGCAGAAGCCGGAAGGGTGGGAGCAAGCGAATGTGCCCGATCCGAGCCCGGAAGTGCTCGCGGAGCTGGCCAAGGTTTACCTATTGAAGGCTCCCGGCATGACGCGCCTGGATGTTGAGGACATTTTGCAGAAGCAGGGAGACGCCCGCAAAGGCCTGGCCAAGGAGCGCATCGAACCGTTGGCCCTGGATGCCGACGAACGCGAGCTGGCCGCTCCGCTCACGAACGAAAAGCTCAAATGGTACATCGGCCGCAAAGCGATCACGCGGCTCGGTTGCTATGGTTGTCATGAGATTCCGGGCTTTGCCACGGCCAAGCCGATCGGCACGCCGCTGAACGACTGGGGTAAGAAGGATCCGGAACGGCTAGCATTTGAGGACATTCTCGCTTACGTCAACGAACACTATCATCCGGTTGAGCAGATGCGGGACGAAAAGGGACATGGACCCGCGGCCGAGAATGGCAAGCCGCCGTATGAGCAATTCTTCCTCGATGCCCTGCATCACCATTCCCGTGAGGGGTTCCTGCATCAGAAACTGACGGAGCCGCGGAGCTATGACTACAACCGGCTGCGGACGTGGGATGATCGGCTGCGCATGCCGCAATTCCGGTTTGCCCGCAGCCACATTAAGCCGCTGGAAGGGGAAACGCCGGAGCAAGCCGAGGCCCGGGAGGAAGCGGAAGCCCGCGAAGCGGTGATGACATTCATCCTGGGCCTGGTCGCCGAGCCGGTCCCGGCCAAGTACCTGTACGATCCGACTCCGGATCGCCTGGCCGAGATCAAGGGCCGACACATTCTGGAAAAGTACAACTGCGCGGGTTGCCATCAAGTTCGCTCCGGTGTGTTCGAGGTGCGAAGAAACGATGACGAGACCGAGGCCGGCAGAGACCTGAGCCGCCGGCTCGACGAGGCTCAAGCCACGGCGGCCCAAAGCAACCTCTCCAAATCGGACCACCGCTTCCCCGAGCACAACGCCTGGACCGGCCAGCCGTCTCCCTACCCGGATCGGCTGATCGTGCACGGTCTTTCTTCGCCTCCGCCGGAAGAGGGCGTGGAACTGTACGTCCGCCTGACCGAGGCGCTGCGCTTCACGACAACTTCGGCGGACCATCAGAAAGAGACCAAGGACATTCCCGCCGGGGAGTATATTCCCTTTTCCAACAAGGATTTGTTGGCCCGGGCGGAGCCGTTTGGCGGTGAGTTCGCCAACCTGATGGTTCGGAGCCGATACTTGACGAAGCGGGATGCCCAGAGTTTCCCGACGCAGCAAAACGGCGAGAGCCCCGAATCGCGAAAAGCCCTGCCCCCGCCGCTGCTCCGCGAAGGAGAAAAGACACAGCCCGGCTGGCTGGCC
>DATGIQ010000297.1:0-12790 GCA_035295665.1 Gemmataceae bacterium
CTGGCGCCACGGGTGCAGCTCTATTCCGCCGACGTGTTCGGGCCGCAGGGAAGCTGCGAAGTCGACGTGATCATCCGCGCCCTGCACTGGGCCATCAACGTATGGCGGTGCAAGGTCATCAATCTTTCGCTGGGTGTGCCAGAGCACCGCTTGCAGCAGGTGCAGCGCCGCTATCAATTCTTGCGGGCGATCGAGGAAGGCTATTACAAGGATGTACACATTTTCGCGGCGGCCCACAACGAACACCCGCTGACCCGCAGTTATCCTGCCGTCTTCGCGCCGCCCTTGATTTCCGTGGATAAGCAGACGTTCCGCGATCCGCTCGAATTCGCTTACCAGTTGCGCGAGCAGATCGAGTTTCAAGCTCACGGCTGCGGCCAGCTCGGCTCCTTTGCCGACGAGCCGGCAACCAGCTGGGCGGCGCCCCATCTCGCGGGGATTTCCTGCCGTCTGCTCTCGCTCCGACCGGAGTTAAAACCGTTTGAGGTGAAGACGATCTTGTATTGGCTGAGCCGGCATTATGCACGGTCGGCTTACGAGGCCAGAGCCTCGGGAGAGTCTACGTATTCGTAAAACACATTTCGCTGGCGGGGAATGTAGCCCGCCTCCCGGATCGCACTCTTGATTTGTTCCAGGGTCAGGTAATACACCGTTCCGGCGGAGGCAACGACGTTTTCTTCAATCATCAGGCTCCCCATGTCGTTGGCGCCGAAGAACAGCGCCAACTGCCCGACTTTCGGTCCCTGCGTGACCCAGGACGATTGAATGTTGGCAATATTGTCCAGATACAGGCGGGCGATGGCCTGGGTCTTCAAGTACTCGTAGGCCCCGGCCGGCGGCACCTGAGCCATCTCGGTGTGCTCCGGTTGGAAGGTCCAGCAGATGAAAGCCGTGAATCCGCCGGTTTCGTCTTGTAACTGCCGCAACCGCTCCAGGGTTTCGATGCGTTCGGCCAGCGTTTCGATGTGGCCAAACATCATCGTGCAGCTCGATCGGCCGCCCAGCTCGTGCCAAACGCGGTGCACCTCCAGCCATTCATCGGTCAGGCACTTGTTGACCGTCATCGCCTTGCGAACACGATCGACCAGGATCTCACCGCCGCCGCCCGGCAGACTTCCCATCCCGGCGTCTTTCAGCCGCCGCAACACCTCGCGCAAAGGGAGCTTGTTGAGCTTGTGAAAATGCCACAACTCCGGCGGACTGAAGGCGTGCAAATTCACCAGCGGGAACCGAGCTTTCAAATCCCGCAGCAATTCCTCGTACCATTCCAGCTTCAGACTGGGGTGCAGGCCACCCTGCATCAGGATCTGATCGCCGCCCAACGCAACCGTTTCCTCGATTTTCTGATAAAGGACGTCCCGCGGCAGCACGTAGGCATCGTCATCATGGCTCTTGCGGTAAAACGCGCAGAAATCGCAGATGGCAGCGCAGACGTTGGTATAGTTGATGTTCCGGTCGATGTTGTAGGTCCGGTAAGGCTCCGGGTGGAGACGGCGGCACACGGCATCGGCAGCTCGGCCCAGGGCCATCAGATCGCGGCACTCGAACAAGGTGCAGCCTTCTTCCGGCGTCAACCGCTCACCGTCAACCGCCCTCTGTAAGGCGCGCTGGACCGCGGGGTTCAAAAGACATTCTCCCGAAAGGAAATTGAGAATGGAATCCCTCAACGCAAGGTCATTCGCTCTTCCCCCTTCTCGGCATCCCACAACCTTACCGTACCATCTTGACCGCCCGACGCCAACAGGCTGTCCGTCGTGCCGAAGGCGACGTCCTTGACGATTCCTTTGTGTCCCGCCAGGATTGAGCGCAGCTGCCGGCTCGACACATCCCAGATTCGGATCGTGTGATCATCGCCGGCGGAAGCCAGCAGCTTGCCACTGGGCGAAAACTTGACCACGAGAATCCGGTCGTCATGGCCCTGGAGAGTCGCGAGCTCTTTCCACGTTTCCGTGTCCCAGAGCTTGATGGTTCGTTCCCAACTCCCAGAGGCGAGCAACTTGCCATCGGGAGAAAAGGCCACTGAACTGACGGTTTCCGCGTGCCCTTTCAACGTGGTGACGAGGGACCGTTTCGCCACGTCCCAGATTCGCACGGTTTCGTCCCAGAAGCCGGCCGCCACGGTTTTGCCGTCCGGGCTCAGCGCCACACTGCTGACGAAAGCCGGACTGTTGGGAAGGTCGGCCAAGCAGTCGCCGGTGGCGGCATTCCACAACTTGACCTCGTAGGAAGTGATGAACGGACTGGCATGCGAGGCCGCGGTGGCCATCGTCTTGCCGTCGGCGGAGAAGCTGACCGACGTGATCGGGGTCTTGTGACCTTGAAAGGTGCGCTCTTGCTTCCCGGTTGCGCTATCCCAGACAATCAGCGTGTGATCGTGGCTGCCGGTGATCAGCTTGTCACTGCCGGGAATGAAGGCAACCACCGTGATCGCGCTGGAATGGCCATGAAAGGAAAGCTTTTCCTTGCCGGTCGCCACGTCCCAAAGCTTCACGTCCTGGTCCGCGGCCGCGGCCAAGGTTTTGCCGTCCGGGCTGAAGGCGACACATTCGATCCAGGGCGGAATGGCGGCCGCCGCGGCCGTCACCGTCTTCTTGGCACAGCCGGCGGCAACGCCCAGCGAGAAACAGAACACGAGACCCAGAGACATCGAGACGATTCGAGGACACCATCTGGGATGGTCGTTGGGAGGTTGTGGTTGTCCAGACATGGAATCAATTCCTCTCTTGCAACGAAAAGGATGGCCCGAAGGAAGAATCGGATTGGTTGGCGGCACAGGCTGCGGCGGCTTCCCGCCACATTTGCGCTTCGGCCTTGCGATTGAGTTTCGAGCACAGATCCGCGAGCTGGTTCCGAACGCCGGCGTCCCAGGGGTCCCGCAGGGCACGGTCGTGGAGCTTGGTAAGACGGTCCTTGTAGATGCGGGCTTCTTCCAGGAGCTGCCGCTGTTGCTCCGAGCGTGCGTCATCGCCCAGCTGTTTGTAGGCTTGCATCAACAATTGGCGGCTGATGTGATCGTGGGCGTCGATCCGCACGGCCGCCTCGAGCAGGGGGACTGCCGCCTTTGCCTCACCATCGGACAGAAACATCTTGGCACGTAATTGCAGCCCCTGGGGAAGCTCCGGCTGGGCCCGGAGAGCGGCCTCGAGCGCCTGGATCGCTTCGGATGGTCGCCCTAAACTCGACAGACATTGGGCCCGCAAGGTTAGCACTTCCGCTTGATCGCGCTCACCGGGGTACTGATCCAAGGTTTCGAGCGCGGCTTGGTATTCCGCCGGCCCGTTGATCAAGGTCTCCGCCAGCTCCTTGACGACCTGGGCCCGGAGGTCGGGTTCCAGCTCACGGCGACTCGCCTCCCCATACGCTTCGATGGCTTCGTCAAACTTGCCAAAGTCCTTGGCGAGAAACCAGCCGATCCAGCGATGGGGCCGGCCGTTGTGCGGATCGAGCCTCGCCCATTCGCGCAGATGGGCAATCGCCAGCGCCGGGCTGTTCAGATCAATATAAATGGCGGCCAACCACCGATGCGCTTCGGTGTGATCCGGGTTTCGTTGGAGAACGGTGTCGAGCACTTGAGCCGCGAACCGCCGTTCGCCGAGATGGACCAGCGATTCCGCGCCGAGCACGGCCGCATCCGTCGCCAGGCGTCCTTCATTGCGAACCTGAGCCAATTCGCCGAGGGCGAGCTGATAGGAGTCCCCCCCCGTCGAGAGCCAATGCCCGGCCGCATCACCCGCGAGCCGGGCCCTGCACAACCAGCTTTCACCGCGCAAGAGGTGAGCATAATCGCCATGCCCCCCGCGGTCGAGCAGGTCGGCGAAGCGATCCGCTTGTGTCCAGTTGCTTTGAGCCAACGCCCTCCGTCCGCGTTCCAGCAACGAGCTGGCCCGGCTCGTCGAAACGAAGTACCACGTTCCTGCAAGCGCCAGCGCCATCAGCGGCAATCCGAGAATGACGCCCTTGTGCCAGGTCGATCTTAACATACCGTCACGCGGTCAGCCCCAGAAGGCGGAGATCGTACTCGGGTTTATGAAAATGAGAAGCCAGGGTTGTTCTCCCAAATCGGTGCGGTGATTTCAAGATTACTTGCAACGATCGTGGCCGACTTATCTAATGAGCAGATCGGTCTCTCAATGAGGTCTGACCCATGTCCTGTCCGACGACAACGAAAATCCCCAAGCGCGCTTCCTCGCGCTGGTTTGTGGCTGCGCTGGTCGTTGTTTTTATCCTGAGTGGTCTCTGCACCTATGCGGTGGTCCATTGGCTGACCTCCACGCAAGTGCCGCACGAGGGCGCGGAAATGCATCGGCAACAAGCCATGCAGGCACTCGAGGCCGATGACTTGGCCCTGGCCAAGACCCACCTGGCTCGATGCTTGGAGCTTTGGCCGATTCATGCGGAGACTCACTTCTTGATGGCACGGACGTGCCGCCGGGCGGACGATGCTCCCGGTTGGCAGGCGCATTGGAGGAGGGCCCAGGTCTTGGGATGGAACAAGGATGCCCTGGACCTGGAACGGGACCTCATGCAAGCCCAGCAAGGACACGTTCTGCCCGTGGAACGGAAGCTGTTGGATTACCTTGCCGCACACCCTCCCGAGGACGAAATCGTTTGCGAGGCGATGGCGCGGGGCTACCTGGCGGCACAGCTTCTGGTCCCTCTGCTGGAGCTGACCCGCACATGGATCGAGCGTTATCCCGACCATTGGCAGCCCCATCTTTTTCGTGGCCGCGTGTTTCAGCTTGGCCATTCCACCGACCGAGCCATCAGCGAATACCGGTACGTCCTCGAGCGAAAGCCGGACCATGCCGAGGCCCACCGCGAGCTGGCCGAGGCGTTGATGGTGAACGCCGGGTTTGCGGAGGCGTTGACGCACTTCGAGGCCTATCTCCAGCACCATCCCGACGAACCGGGTGCCCAGGTCGGTCGAGCCAACTGCCAGTTTTCCCTCGGACAATTTGATGCCGCACGGGCGACCCTGGATCAATTGTTCTCGCGCACCCAGGAGGTTGCCGCCGGGGATTTTGTGCGGGCGAAGGTAGAGCTGGCCGTCGATCAACCGGGCGAAGCCCTTCGCTGGTTAACACGGGCCGAAGCACTGGCACCCCACGAGCCCGACATCACCTATTACCAGGTGCTGGTTCTTCAGCGCTTGGGCCGGGCCGATGAGGCGAAGAAGTATGAACAAAAGCTGCAAACCGACCGCCGGCAATTTGATCGCCTCAACGAAATCAAGAAACAAATCCTTACCGATGCGCGCAATCCGACCTTGCGTCAGCAAGCCGGTGCCGTGGCTCTGAGCTTAGGGCGCAAGGCGGAAGCGCTGAACTGGCTCGACAGTGCGCTGCTCTTGGAATCAAGCCATGCGCCGACGCATCAGTTGTTGGCCGAATACTACGAAAAGTCGGGAGACGGCCAACGAGCCGCGTACCATCGTCGCCGAGCGGAAGGTGCTCGGCAATGAGCTTGGTGTACCGTGGCGGTTCGGGGAACCGCCACGGCACGGTATGAATTAGTTGATGTCATCCAGCGAAAACGTCCCGCCGTCCGCCCGATGCCCCAGCATGTTGAAGACCTGGGCGTTGATTTCATACTTGATATGGTGCACCGAACCATCGGCAAAGACCGCATTGATTCCCGCCGGATGAGCCCCACCGAACACATATCCGCAGTTGGACCAGCGCGCATCGGTTTGTGGCAACGGGATATCGCGGGTCGGGTTGGGGCAAAAACTCGGAGTATTCACCGTCGAGCGGGCCTGGTCCGGATCATACCCGGTCGCCGGGCCCGCATCGTCCGCCCAGTGATCGCCGCCATACGAATTAGACGGTACCCATTTGTCGGCGATCACCATGGTATTCGACGTTCCATCGGAAACGTCGCCGATTTTGACCGGTTGGTCGCGGTATTTTCCACCCTGATCGTATCGCGTGGTGAGGATGGGGATGATGACACCCCAGTACTTCCCATTGTCTCCCCAGAAGGTCTGATCCGGCGTCTCATTGGTGCGCAGGGGATATCGGCCGGGAACCGCTGAGCCATAATCGCTGAGACTGGTCTTATGTTGGTTGCCGCCGTTCCAGTAAAGGCTGACCTCCCTTCGGGACGGGCAATAATACGTGGGAATTGGGCTCTGGCGGACCCGGCCGGTGGGCAGCGGATGGTTCGCATCGACCATGTAGCCACTATTCTTGGGAAATGGCGGGGACGGCATCGATCCATCGGTCCCCCAAAGATTGCCATTGCCTCCGGGGATCATGTCATTCAGCTGATACACGTTGCCTTGTTCGATATAGGGAAGAATCTGGTAGCACCAGCTGGCCGTTTGCAGCGAAACGCCGTGGGGTGTTGAGCCATCCTTGGTGGTGTAGGAAATCCCAAATTGCCAGTAGGCGCCGCTGGTCGGGAACCGGGCCTGCGAATCATGGAAATTGTGCAGGGCCACGCCGATCTGTTTGAGATTATTGGCACATTTCATGCGGTTGGCGGATTCTCGGACTTTTTGGACGGCCGGCAGGAGCAGGCCAATCAGCACCGCAATGATCGCGATGACGACCAGCAGCTCGATCAACGTGAACGCCAGGTTGACCCGAAACCATTTCGCACGCATAACCACCTCCTCGGGTGCGGACAACAACGATATGAAAAATGCACGCGTTTTTTTGGATGTCGGAAACCCGCATTCATTTCACGACCAGCTTCATTGCGGCATCGTCGAGTTCGAGAGCGCTTCCCATTGCGGTCATGACATAGCGCTTGCCGTCCTGTCCCGTTTTTTCGTGAAGGACGACCATCCACGGACCGGCGGGTCCCCCGTTCACCACAACGTAGGGCTGATGATCACGGGGAGAAATCAGGACTTCGTCGACGTCGTCGACCCGTAGTTCGGCAAGCTTGGTTTTGCTCAACTTCTTGGCCCAGGCCTTCAGTTCTTCCATGTTGGCCGGCTTCTTGTGGTGAATTGCGCCAAAGGCGTTGTAGAGCGAGTTGAGTTGGCGGATGCGGACTTCGACCAGCGGGGGTTGTCGAGGTTCTTCCTGTTGACGGCAGCCCGTCAGCAGAGGAAAAAGCAGAGCAGCTCCGAGCACCCCCTGGCCAAGGACCCCTGTGCGGACGTGCATGATCGCGCCCCTGGAGAGTCGGGAAGCAACCTGGATACGCTCAGACAATCTCATCCGTCGAATTCGAGAGTAGTTTGATCGCCAAGATGACGATTGTCAATGGTTTTTTTCAGTTTCTTGCGGATTTAGCAATGAGCCTTTCGCTTTCCATTTCCGGCAGCGATCTTTTCCGATAAAATAATTTTCGCTCTAGCCAGCGGCTTGCGGATGCTCGAAGGAGGATCAAACGACCGCGGCTTGCCAAATGAGGAACCACCATGGCCAAAGGGGCGGGAAAAGCGCGAAAGAAGCTGCCCAAGGAATTAGCGGTCATCCGAGCGGATAACTGCACCGGGTGCGAAGCGTGCATCGAGGTGTGCCCGGTGGACTGCATTTACAAAGTTCCGGGCGAAGATCAGCCAGGTCTCCAAACTTTTTGCGACATCGATTTGGAACGATGCATCGGTTGCTCCCTGTGCGAGCGCTGGTGTCCGTGGGACGCCATCGACATGGTGGCCACGCCGACGGTCGCCGAGCATGTCGCCAACAAAGGGGGCCCGCCGGAGTATGTTGAAAAGAACTGGGAACGGTTGGTCGGGGCCGCCCAGGCACTCGTCGAGCTTGCCGCGGAGCAGCAGAAGAAGTAGGGTCAGCTTTTCATAACACCTTGACAGATTTGGTCTTTCTCGCTTAGATAGCCGGTCTACCGACCGCCAGGAGGCGCCGAGCCACACGGCCCAGGCGGCAGTTTGCCATTCAAGGAACTTCCATGGAAGAAAAGAACCTGCGGGCCTACATGGCCGAGATGATTGGTACCTTTCTCTTTGTCCTCATCAGTGCGGGCAGCCAGTGTATCGCGAGCCTGGGGGGCTGGCAGCCGGGCAGCGTCTGGTGGCAGCCTGGGGTACTCGAGGTAGCCCTCGCCTCGGGGTTCATGTACGCCGTAGCCTTGGCGGTGACCGTGCCCATTTCGGGAGGGTATTTGAATCCCGCCATTACCATCACGCTCTGGGTGTTCCGCCGGCTGGAAGGTGTTCAGGCTTCGTTCTTGGTCCTCGCGCAGGTTCTGGGTTCCATCGTTGCCGGCGCGATTCTTTGGCTGGTGCTGCCGGCCGGGGAGCCGGCGCGCATGGCCAGCCACCTGGGAGCACCGTTCCTGAACCTGGAATACCTGGGCGCGGCCGGGAGCAGCTCGCTGGCCATCGCTCTCAAGGGCATTGCCATCGAATTGATCCTCACGCTGGTTCTGGTCCTCATCGTCTACGGTACGCAACTCGACCCCCGGGCCCCGCGCTGGTCGGGCAATTGGGCGAACCGGTTGGCTTGCCTGTGGATCGGGTTGGCCCTGGTTGGCTGTACGATCTTCGGCTTCCCCCTGACAGGTGCTGCGCTCAACCCGGCGCGTTGGCTTGGTCCAGCGTTGTGGGATTGGACCCAGCATGCGGACGCCTTCCAATACCACGCTCCGTACTGGGTCGGAAGCATCGCCGGGGCGCTGGCGGCGGGCTGGCTGTACACGGCCTTGGTGCTGCCGCCTGAAGTCGAGTCGCGCCCGGCGGTTGCCACCCCGGCCCCAGCTGCTCGCCCTGCCGTGACCAGCTCGACGCTGTTTCGGGCCAAAAAATAGGACTTCTCGCCGCGGGGGGAGCACCGCAGCCGGCCCGCTCCGTTCCCCACCCGGTCAGGCAGCCCAAGGACGGTGCATGCCTCCCTTAACCCTGGACGACCTGCTGCCCCTCGAAGAATACGCTGCACGGCGGCACGAATTCTTTGCAGCGCTGGGGCGCTATCAGGACCATTATCGCCGGGTCCGCATCGGACCCCAGCTCACCCTCCTTTTCGAGAACCGACAGACGCTCTGGTTCCGCGTGCAAGAAATTCTTCGGATCAGCCGGCTGAGTGAGCCGGCGCGCGTCCAGCAAGAACTCGACGTCTACAACTGGCTCTTACCGGGACGCAATCAGCTCAAAGCGGCTCTGCTTCTGGCCGGGGAATCGGAGGCCTGGAGAGAGGCGCGTGGCCACGAGTTTGTGTTCGAACTTGGCGATCATCCTGTCCCCGCGCGCCTGGTCACGTGCCGGCCCGAGGATCGCGCCATCGGCACTGCCCACTGGGTGGAGTTCACCCTGGAGAAGGACGCTCGGAATCTCTTGGCAAATCCGCGCATTCCGGCACGGTTCGCAAGTCACTGGGCTCATTACCAGCACAATAGCGCACCGCTGGGCGAAGAAGTCCGCCAAAGCCTGTTGGATGATCTGAAGTTATCGGATCGCGATGGCTGATCGGATGGAATGAATGCTCAGATCGGTTTAAACGAAAGCGGCTACCCTCAAACGGTTGGCGGATCAGAGCGTCCACCAGGCCTGCTGCCAGGTTCGCTTCATGTTGACAATCGCGGTTTGCGGGGACACGCCGGCCGGCGGTCTGATCTCGAAGCCGCACACCGGACGCCGTCCCGGCCGCAGAAAGCCGATGTCGAATAACACCCGGAGAAATTCCCGCAGCTCCGCGGCACTGCTGTCGCTGCCGGGCATCCCGAAGAGAGGATGCGTATCACCGAACAGAGCATGTCCCGAGTCCGAGACGCTGTTGCCCATGTGCATGGCCACCAGGTGCTCGCGGATGAGCGGAAAGTGCTGGGCCGGCTCTTCGTGACAGAGATAGATATGGCTCAGGTCGTGCAAGAGGCCAAAATCAGAAAACTCGCGGCGCACTTCCCGTGCAATCGCCGCCGCGGTTGCGCACGGTCCCACCAGGGCCTTCTTGTCGAGATCATGGTCGAAAATCTCCAACACCATCGGCAGGCCGACGCGATTCCGTGCGGCATGGCAAAGCGTGCAAAGCGACTGAATCAGACAATCCAGGGCCGCCGGCCGTTCTGCTGCTGCGACGTTACGGCCGCTCATCACGGCAATGCGAGAGGCGCCCAGTTGCTGCGCCTGCTCGAAACAGCCGAGAACCGCTTCAATGGCGGCTTTACGCTGACTCTTGTCCGCCGCGTTGAGGTCATGGCCATGGAGCAGCTGGAGCGGTTGGCAGGCAAAGGTCACGTGCATCTGGCAATCGCGCAGAAGGGCAGCACATTCGGCCCGCTGCAGGTCGTCCACGATCGGGCCAACGTCCACGGCATCGAAGAACGGATCATGGCAAATGGCGGCCAGCGTGTCCAACTGGGGTCCCTCCCCGGTCAGGCATTCGGGGAAAGCCATGAAATGGACGACGCCGAGTTGAAGATAGGATTGCCAGGAGTCCTTCATGCCAATGGTCTATTGTTTTCGCGTGACCGATGCAGCCGTCACCATTTCATAGGTCCGACCATTGCTGGCGCCCTGGCTATTGCGGATGGCTAACTGATAAAGTTGTTCGCCCGTCGGCGTGGGGTATTCGCCGGTCAGGCAGCCACGGCACAATTGCGAGGCGTCCAAACCGATGCAGCGCGCCACGGCCTCCAGGGGGAGATAATACAGACTGTCGGCGCCCAGCTCGCTCGCCATGGCTTGGAGCTCTTCCGAAGTCGGCCGCGGTCCGCGCAGGAACCGCGGGGCAAATAGCTCTTTCACGGTAGACATGTCGATGCCGTAAAAACACGGCGCGATGATGGGCGGGCAAGCAACCCGCACATGAATTTCCCGCGCGCGTCCCCGCTCCCGGAGCTCGTGAAGCAGCGACTTCATGGTGGTACTGCGGACAATCGTGTCCTCGACGAGAAGGACCCGTTTCCCTTCGAGGACTTCGCGCAACGGCGTGTACTTGACCCGGGCGCGATCGGCACGGCGGACTCCTTCGATGAATGTCCGGCCGATGTACCGGTTGCGCATCAATCCCTCGACGGAGGGCACGCCGAGCTCGTGGGCCATCGCGTCGGCGGCCGCCTTACCGGTGTCCGGCACGGGCACGACGATGGTGTCGCTATCCACGGGAACGCGGCCCAGGAGCTGCTCTTGGCGTGCCAGCTCTTTCCCCAGAGCGGCCCGCGTCAGGTATACGCTCCGCTCATCGAGGGTGCTGGCCACGTTGGCGAAATAAATCCACTCGAAGAAGCAATGGGCCAGCCGCTGTGCGGGGGCGAAGCGCTCGAACCGGATTTGATTATCCTGGATGACGATCATTTCCCCCGGCTCCAGCGAACGGATATCGCGGAAGCCAAGGTTGAGCAGCGGCACGCTTTCGCTGGCGGCGGCGAAGAGAGGCCCTTCCTGGGCATAACAAAGCGGTCGAAATCCCTTCGGGTCCCGAACAATTACCATATCGCCCATGGCGTTGAGAAACACGATGTTGTACGCGCCATCGAATTTTCGGCTCAAGTTGCTGAAGACCTCAACCAGGTCCGGCCGCTCGTCTCCTCTCAGCTCATGGCTGAGATAGTGCATGATGATTTCGGTATCGGTTTCACGGGTGAGGTGATAGTCGGTCAATTCGAGCAGCCGGGTGCGCAGCTCTGCAAAGTTGGCCAGCTGCCCATTGAAGGCCAGACCGAACCATTTCCATTTGCAGCCATGATGCCGTTCGAAGGGCTGAGCATAGCTCAAGTCGTTGGCGCCGCAGGTGGCATAGCGCACATGGCCGATGGCCGCCCGGCCGGCGTATTGTCGCATGATGCTGTCGTATTTCGCCTGGTGGCTGAGCCGAAAGGCTTCGACGACGGCGCCAATCTGCTTGTACGTATCCAGCAGCCGTTGCCGGGTCGGATTAAAGGTCGTAAACCCTGCCGCCAGCTGGCCCCGGTTTTGAAGATCGAGGAGCATCCGCGGCATAAGGCGGGAGACCTGCTCGGGATCGGCCTGGGGAGCAAGCCGAGACGCATCCGAGTGGGGAAAATGGTAGATGGCGGCGATCCCGCATTCGTGGTGGAGTTCGCTCATGCGGATGCATCGCCCCCCAGCGAGAAAAGTTCATCCAAGAATGCCTCACGTATCCCGCGGCTCGGAAAGCACGATCATTATAAAGACTTCTCGCTCTGGTAACAAGAAAATCATGATGCAAATGGCAGCGCGGCGGAACCGGGTGTGCAGCTGTTACTCGGGAGGGAAATTGTAACGGCGGGGTAGGGGCATCGTGGCGGGTGGTGGGTGGCGCGAGAAGAAGACAGACATCAAGGCAGGATGATCGCAGCTTCCTCTCCCGCCACGCGCCTTGGCATACCCGTTGGCGTTGGAGCGTTAAGCGGCGTTGATTCCCTGATAGACCGTCGAGGCTTCGTTGCGCAACAAGCTATTGCCATTCCACGGTTCGCCGCCCACGGCATTGTTATTGGCCGCCAGCAGAATCTGGAACACATCGAGCACGGTGTAATTCGGTGTGCCGAAGGCCGCCCCGCTGGCGCCGATATTCCAGGAATAGGCGCCCAGGCCGTAGCTATTGACCGTAAAGCCATAGCTCTGCCCGATCGTGCCGCCCAAGGACAAGGTCGAGGCGAAGACATCCAGGGCGGTGTCCAGGATCTCCACATCCAAGCCGGTCCCCTGGGAAGTTACAAACAGGTTCTGGTAATAGTAGCTGATTTGCGCATTGGTAAAGGGATTCAGATTCGGGCCACCGCTCATGTTCTCGTAGAGATTGGGGAAGGTGGAGGCCAGCCATTGGCCCAAGGTTTGCCCGCTGCTCGTTACGCCAAAGCGCCGGATCAGCTGCTGGCCCCGGAGCGATTCCCAGAAGCTGGCCGCCTGGGCCAACGGTCCGGACACGAATTGACC
>DATGIQ010000298.1:0-2037 GCA_035295665.1 Gemmataceae bacterium
GCCTCGGTGGGGGCATCGGCAATGACGGCAACAGTGCCGTGGTTATTACGAACAGCACCTTACAAAGCAACTCCGCCGGGCTGGCCGGCGGTGGCTATGGCGAAATCCGTGGCTTCGGCAGTCTGAGCCTCACCGGAAGTGTGATCAGCACCAACACGGCGACCGGCAACGGCGGCGGCATTGCAGTGGCCGGCCCGACCACCTGGATCACCAACTGCGAAATCGATGGCAACACAAGCCACAGCAGCGGCGGCGGTGTCTTCGCCAACGGAACCACCCTGGCCATTCAGAGCACCACCTGTGCCAACAACATGGCTAGCGGTAATGGCGGCGGCATTGAAATAGACACGACCGCCTCCAGTTCGACCATCACCGATGCCACCATCACCGGCAACCGCGCGTCGGGGAGCGGCGGAGGCATCGACGCGGGGCCCAATTTTGTCGGCGGCTTGAAGCTGCTGAATGATACCATCAACGCCAACTCCGGGGCGACGGGCGGCGGCGTGTTCTGGGCCTCGACTTCGGGCTCGTCGTTCAGCCTGGAAAACACGATCCTCGCCAAGAACTCCGCTTCCTCCGGACCGGATGCGGATGCTCAGGCGCCCTTCAGCGATCTCGGCGGCAGCCTGGTTGGCGTCAGCGGCTCCGGCAGCGGCAACAGCGGGTTCACGGCCGTCAGCACGCAAACGGGCACGCTCGGCAATCCGCTCAATCCGTTACTGGGGCCGCTGGCCAACAACGGTGGACCAACCATCGGCGCCTCGGGCCAAACGTTGACTCTCCTGACCGAGGCGCCGCTGGCGGGAAGTCCGGCCATTGGCAAGGGCATCCTGAGCGGGGCCCCAGCCACTGATGAGCGCGGCTCCTCGAGCATCACCAATGGCAAGATCAACGTCGGCGCGGTCAGCCTGATGCCTGCTGCCGCGGCAACCGTTACGGGGCAGTCGATCGTGGCAACCGAAGGTCAGTCATTCAGTGGCCAGGTGGCACTCTTTCAAGATCCGGGTGTCAACGATACCTTCACCGCAAGCATTGACTGGGGCGACAAGACCGTTCCGACCGTCGGAGCGGTGATTGGCAGCAATGGCAGCTACACGATCAGCGGCAGCCATAGCTACACCGACGAAGGCCAATACACGATCACCGTCCAGGTAGCCAGGCTGGCGAGCCCAACGTCCTCCATCGCCACCGGCACCGGCACGGCCAATGTTGCGGAGGGCGATAAGTTGGTGGGGAATACACTTGCCACCCTCAATGCGGGCGTAGGACAGATGCTTTCCGGAACTGTGGCCAGCTTTACCGACACCTACAAGGGGAGCCCTGCCAAGGACTTCTCTGCGGCCATCGCCTGGGGCGACAACACGAGTAGCTCCGGTACCGTGAGCGGTTCGAATGGCGTCTACACAGTTGCGGGTAGCCATACGTACGGCCACGCGGGCTCCTTCCGGCTGAGCGTGACGCTCACCGAGAATACGCCCGGCTCGGCCACGGCCACGGCGATAGGGGATCTTACGGTAAGTAGCCTCATGCCGAGGCCGGCCATCCAGAATGTGTTCAACATCGTGACCGCACTGAAAGGGGCGGCGACGAATCCGCGTGATTCGGCGATGCTGACGGATGTCATTAACCAATTGAATACGGCGTTGGTGTCCGCCGTCTGGATCGATGATTACCACGTCCAGCCGGGGAATGGATCCATCGTCTTCGATAGCGTGAACAATAGCGTGACCGAGTTGTTTGCGATGTACGAGGATCCGGGCAGCATGGTCCCGAAGAGTACCCTGCTCAGCATCGTTAACCAGCTCGCCCAAGCGACCGAACAGCTCGCATCGATTGCCATCACCGACGCGATTATCCGACATGGAAACGTCGCGGAGATCATTCTCGCCAAGCAGGAATTCGTGCGCGGCTACCTGGATTTGAATGCGTCCAACTTCAACACGGTGGTGGGCCACTTCAAGAACGCCTGGATGGATGCTCAGCTCGCGGTTCCCAGCTGAAGCGCTTTGGCCCGGGACCTCTCTTGACCCTTGGCCC
>DATGIQ010000299.1:0-13537 GCA_035295665.1 Gemmataceae bacterium
CCACGCTGTTCGTTCGCGACAGTTGCAGGGAAAAATGGCCGTCAAGCGCCGGGCTGTTGACAATCGCGGCCCCGGGAGCACTGGCAGTTTCATCTGCCAGGTCGTTCAGCATGTTCGTCAGCTGGGTCGGGTCATCTGGATTAGGTATATCTCCGTAGTTCGTCTCAAAATTGACGAGATTCAGCTGCGTGGGGTCGCGGTAGTCCTTCAGTCCCGTGACAAGGCTGAGCAGGCCGCCGAGGGCGATTTGCTTTTGCGCCGCGTTTGGTGTGTCACCGTATGTATTGACAGCCGTGACTCTAGGCACGATCTGATCGTAGGGTTTTCCAAGTATATCAACGAAGTTTGTGCTCGGACCGAACGCGCCGAATCCGACGGCGATCCCGTCTGTCCCATACAGGTTATCATCGGATTGACTTGATGTGATCGTGTCTAGTTCTGGTGGAGACGAAGTCACGTTTATTTTGACTACGGCCCCATGAGAGCCTTCCTCATCTCCCTCCGTGGCTGCGTATGCGGTTCCGGTAAGCGGGTCCACTGCCAACGCATCCGGCTTCTGTTGTACACCGGACGGGAGGAACTGGCTCCCATATGTATCCGGTGTGCCATGCATAAAGTCAACAGTATACACTTGCCCGGGAAGCTGGTTTTGAACATTACCTCCTTGATCCAGCACAAGAACCTTGTCCGTTTGCAAGCCCGTGTTACCATAATCAGGTGCGATGCCGGATAAAACCTTCAGGGGAGTGCCATCAGAGAGGAGGAGGTCGTTGACTTCGCTCTGCTCACCGGTGTTCGGGTCCACCTGGACGAGACTGTGGACAACGGCCGATGAGTCGCCGCTATTGATGACGTAGAGGGAATTATTCACGAGCGTTATGCCGGTCGGGCCATTCAGGTTTTGGCCCCATGCCAACAGCTTCGCCCGTCCGCTTGGGTCGACTTGGATGATGGCGCCCTGTTCGAGGGCGGCCTCGTCAGCGACGTACAGATTCCCCTGAGAATCCTCGACGACGTCCTGGGGCACGCAGAACAGCCCCGGAGCTCTCGTCATCGTCGTATCTGCAATGTTGAGGGCGCCCTTGTTGACCGTCATGTGGATGACGCCGGTAGGGAACGCGGTCGATCCCGGTTGAGATAGCATGGCGGCCTGATCCCGGGTCATCGAAGGCGCCGGACTGGTGGCGATGTACAAGCTCCCGTCGTTACCAACCAACATTCCCGCAGCCAGGCTCAGGTAATCGGGCGGTACCCACAGGGGGGTGGGACTGCTTGTCGTCGGACTAACGCTCCACACGGTGGCCGCGCCGGTAGTGGAGGTGGAATCAATCGCATCGGCAAAGATCGTCCCTGGGGATGGGCCCAGCGTTGGGTCCACCGTGAGGCTCACCGCCTTCATGCCGCTGGGCAGCGGGCTGGCACTGTACGGCGTTTGTGTGCCGGAGGGGGTAACCCGAACCAGGCTTCCATCCTGGTTCAGGACAATCAGATTTCCATCGGTGCCCATCACGATGCCGACTGGGTTCGTAAGGAGAGTGTTGCTGGTCCATAGCGGAGTTGGCCCGCTGAGGTCGCCGGGCTTTGGCGTGTTCGTGATCTGAAACTTCCAGATTTGGGGTTGCCCCCCCGGCGACGTCGGTTTGAACTCCCCCTTGGGGTATGGTCGTGTCGTCGGCGTAGGGGTTGATTTTGACAAGGTCCGGCTGTTTCTGGCCGATTGTGTTTGGGACGCCTGGGGAGAGCATCGTCCCGTAGCCGGCGGTGCCTGAGCAAACGACGTACAGAAAACCGTTGAGGTAGATAATCCCGGCAGGACCGGTCATCAACGTTTGGTCCGCAGCAATCACGCTCTCCGCGCCAGTGCCCGGGTCTACCTTGATGACGCCGCCCGCCCCCAGCCCGAACGCCGTCCGATCCGCGACAAAGAAGTTTCCTTGGTTGTCTGTAGCGAGCGAAACCGGTGTGCACATCAGCCCATCGCGGGCCGAGAACGCGGATTGGTTGGGTTGGTTCGTCTGGAGGTGGCCCTGCAAATCGTAGGCCACGGGAATGGTGGGGTCGACCGCAATGAGCCCGGTCGGCGTTGACGAGAGGCCGGTAAACTTCGGCTGACTCTGTACCGATGGACTGTTTGCTACGAGGACGGTCCCCGTCGGAAGCGACAAGAGTGTGCGGTCTTCCATTCGTTCTAATAACAGCGAGCGCCGTGGCCGCCGTGCTTCGCCGCCGGTCTCACGGGATCTTTTCGTTTTCGTTAGCGAGAAAAACATAAGAATCACTCCACATGCAGGGCCCGCAAAAGGAACACGGGGAGCGGGGACGATAATGTGATTCCAACCCAAAGCCCTAGCGAGGAATGCCTCGCTCATGCTTCCGGCCGGGGTGGAGCGAGTGCGCGCACACTCGCAGCGTGCCGTTCGTTGAGGTTGCCCTAAGTTGGAAAAATGGGATACAGCTGAAGCAGAAATCTGGACGTGATGCTCGGCTTGTTCATGGGTCCCCTCGTTCCGAAACGGTGAAGTTACCGAGCGGGACCCATACATGCGCAACGACAAGCGAGGTCCCGTGGTAACCTGGGATATCCGCTCACCTTTTCGGCAACCTGGCAACCCACGTGGGGCCCATGGCTTTGCGTCCCCGCCTCGCGACGGGTTTGCCTTTATCGAAAATGGTTAGGCCGCAAATGGCCTCATGTCGGCGCCGGAAAGAAAAGCTCGCCGTTGCCGCGTGCATCCTTCACCGTCTGGACTGAACCCTAGCCCAAGAGTCCAGCGTGGTCAAATTGCCCAAACAGCTCATCGCGGCTTTGGTGGCAAGCGCCCGAGGACGCCGGTTCAATATTCGCCGTTCCGACATTGGGGGTGTGCATCTTTTACTTGGGTGACTTTCATGCCGCGACGCGGTGGGGTTGAGACCAGAAGCCGTCCCAGAGTTTGCCGCTGCTGACGTACAGGGCCCGCAGCGCCGCCACCGTGGCCGCGCCGTCCTCGACCCAGCGCATGCCCGACCCTTTCAAGCGCTCGCCGATGATCTTGCAGCCCGCCTCCGTAGGGCCGCTGCCGATGTCCCAACCCTTGTGCCGATAGCTCGGATAATCGGTGCGATGGCGGTTGTTCTCGAAGTAGCCGATCAACTGGCGCAACGCCTCGCGAACCTCCGCCGACGTGCGGGGCGGCAGCTCGATCGCGCGCAAGGACGCGAGCAACGCTTCGCCCCCTTGCTCGTAGAGAATGCCCTTGGCTTCCTCTTGCCACTGCGAACGTCTCTCTTCGTCGTGAGCGTGCCAGACCTTCGCGAAATCGCACAGGTGTTCGGCAGCGTGATACCAGTCCAGAATCGTTGTCAGGTTGTCGGCCAAATGGCGCTGCAAGGCTTCCTCCAAGCCGTTGCCGCCGTCGGTCACGGCGATCAGATCGCTCACCGGGGAGACGCCCAGCGCCCGCGCCTGCGCGCGTACGTGCTCCGCCAAGGCATCCAGTTCAAAATCGACCAGGTAGCGTGCGTGCTCCTTGTGGGGCGTGTACAGCAACGCCGTGTACAGCATCCGATGTTCCGCTTGGGTCGCCCCCGCTCCTTGCATCGGTACGCTGAACGCGTCCAGGCCCACATACGCCGCCGGTTGGCCCGCATCCCGCGCTGCCGTGCACTTCGGCTCCGCTTGCGGCGGCTGGACCATCCGCCCTTCTTTCTGCTGTGCCCGCAAGCGCTCGCCGGCCCCTTCCGTGCAACGCAGCACGGTCGAGGCCGACACCCGCACTCCCGAAAAACGCTTGAGCACATCCTCCGCCGCGTCCACAAACGGCGCCAGCGTACCCGCCAAACACACCAGCGGCATCAACCCGGGACTGATCTCGTCCACCAGCCCCAGCGCCTCGTCATAGGGAAGGAAACTTTGCTTGCACCGGCCGCAGTAATAATAAGCCCGCTGAACCCTCATTTCCCCATGCACCGTCAAGACCCGCCGCTGCTGGTAGGAGTGAAACTTCGCAGCATACGCGCAGTCCGGACAGGTCACGCTGCAGCCTACGTACCCCTTTTTTGCCGGCTCGCCATGCTGGCTTGCCGGACCTCGTTGGCCAACTTCTGTCCCGCATCGCGGAACTCGAAGTCGATGGCCCCGAACTCCTCGGCCTCCGGCACATCCACGGCTCGCTCCACCATTTGACCAACCGCCGCATCGACCTTGGGTCGGAGTTCTTGCAGGATGGCTTGGATGCGTTCTTCCCGGGTTTCGTGGGCGGCGGCAGGCAGAGGGCGTGCAGACATGGTTTGCTACTGAGTGAAGAATGAGGGTGAATTTCCAGCGCCCCTCCAGGCTACCACGCCAGCCTCCCATTTCCCACCCAAGTAACAGCCGCACACCCCGACATTGGCCTACGCCGTCTTTTCCTTTGACTACCTTGGGAGCGCTGACTACACTGGAGGCTGGTCGTGTCGGATATAAGCGTGCGCGATTCGGCGTGGCGGCCGTCCCCGTTATGCTGCCGAGTGTGCAGGCCAAGAGCCTCTCGGAGAACGATCTGCTGCGGGCCGCCTACGGCAAGGCCTTCCTCCTTCCATCGGGGTAGTCGATCCATGCAAATCCCTTCTACGCGAGTGCGTGTCGCCGGGCGGGTGTGTGCGGACAAGGGCGCGCTAACGCGCACGCTTCGGAGATTGCTGGGCAGCAGATCGCTGGCGGGGGCATTGTTTGGTTGCGCTGCGATTCTTGCTCTGGTTCTTCTCGGGCAGCCCCTGGCAGCGAGTTTTGTCACCGCACCCGTCTACGCTGCGGGCCCCGGTCCTGGCTTCGTGGCTGTGGGCGACTTCAACGGCGACGGCATACCCGATCTGGCCGTAGCCAACAACGGAAACGCCCCCGACTATACCAACGGCGGGGTGAGCATCTTGCTGGGCAACGGGGATGGCACCTTCCAGCCTCCGCTAAGTTATAGCATCGGAGCGCCGGCTGGCTTTTTGGCGGTGGGAGACTTGAATAGTGACGGCAAGCTTGACCTGGTGACCGCGAACCCGAGTGGCCGGATAAGTGTGCTCTTGGGCAATGGCGATGGCACCTTGCAGGCCGCCCAAAGCTTCGCGCCCGGCTTTGGTCAGGTTGACGCCCTGGCGATAGGTGATTTCAACGGCGATGGCAAGCTCGACGTGGCTATCGCCGGGGATACCAGAGATGTTGCCAAGGTCGTAAGTATATTGCTCGGCAACGGCGACGGGACCTTCCAAGCCCCTCAAATCTATCCCGAGGTGGGGATCTTCGTGGCCGTGGGAGACTTTAACGGCGATGGCCATCTCGATATCGTCACCCAGGGCGGCACCGGAGTGGGTATCCTCGTCGGCAACGGGGATGGCACCTTTCAGCCGGGGCCGAGCTGCCCTGTGCCCTTCTTACTTCGGGCCGCCGCCGTGGGCGACTTCAACGGCGATGGCGTCCCCGACATCGCTGTTGCGGGAGGCTCGGCCGTAGGGATCCTGCTCGGCAACGGGGACGGCACCTTCCAGCCTGCCCAAGTCTACCCCACCGGGCCGGACTCGACGTGCCTGGCACTCGGGGACTTCAACGGCGACGGTCATGTCGACCTCGCCGTGGGCACGCAATTGGGGCTGGTGAGCATCCTCTTGGGCAACGGCGACGGCACCTTCCAAGCGCCGCAACGGTTTGCCACGGGCGCCGTTGCACCCTTCCTCGCGGCAGCCGACTTCAACGGCGACGGCCATCTCGACCTCGCCAGCGCAGACCGGCCGGGCGTGTTCATCCTGCTAGGCAAGGGCGACGGCACGCTCCAGGCCGCCAGGGTCTATGGCGTAGTCGATGGCGACTTTTCAGTATCCGTAGCGGCGGGCGATTTCAACGGCGATGGCATTCCCGACCTCGCCGTGGCCACAGACCTCTACGACGGTACGTTGAGTATCCTCTTGGGCAACGGCGACGGCACCTTCCGACCCGGTCCAAGCTACGCGGCCGGCATGTATCCCGTGTTCGTGGCCGTGGCGGATTTCAACGGCGACGGCATCCCCGATGTTGCCGTCCTCAATTCCGATCACGTGAGCACCGTCCGGATCTTCTTCGGCAATGGCGACGGCACGTTGCAGCCAGCACAGACCTACGCGGTGGGCCACTATGCGAGCTACATGGCAGCCGGGGATTTCAACGGGGACGGGTTCGCCGATTTGGTCGTGTCGAATACCGGAACCGTTCGCGATGGCGACAGGACGGTGAGTGTGTTAGTCAGTAACGGCGACGGCACCTTCCGGGCCGCACAGAACTATACGGTCGGTGATTCTCCGCAATCGGTGGCCGTGGCGGATTTCAACGGTGACGGCCATCTCGACCTCGCCGTCAGCCTGTACGACCCAAGAGCGGGCCCGCTGAGTATCCTGTTCGGCAATGGCGATGGCACGTTCCAGGCCGCCCAGAATTCCTCCCTCGGCTCCGATTACTTTTCCGTCCCAATCGTGGCGGCCGGCGACTTCAACGGCGATGGCCATGCGGACCTCGCGGTGGGCAGCTTGAACGATCAGCGGCTGCATGTGTTCTTGGGCAACGGGGACGGCACGTTCCAGGCCGGACAAAAGTACTCTGGATTCGGCCCGTTCGCGATGGGGGATTTCAACGGCGACGGCTTCCTGGACCTGATCGTCTGTCCGGACTACTCCTCGAGCACCACGGTCTTGCTGGGCAACGGCGACGGCACGTTTCGCCCTGTACCAGGCAGCCCGGTCCCTACGGTCGCCCCGGGAGCGGTGGCCGACTTCAACGGCGATGGTTATCCCGACCTCGCCGTGGGCTATGCCGGCGGTGTGGTCATCCTGCTCAATGCGGCCGACTGGCCGTAAACGCGCGGAGGCCGAAGAACAGCGGCCAAGATCCTCGGGCCCTGCACGGCCGAGCCCCCTTGTGATAGGGCCGTCTCAAGATTGCAACGAGAATGCAACAACTGAACCTGCTGCCCTGCTGCCCCTGTGAGGCGGAGCCGCTGGCCCTGCCATGGCCCGGGTATCTGCCAGCCGCCCGCTGGAGCGCGCCGGCTAGCAGCGACGGCCAACCCGCAGCACGGCCTGAGCCGAGCGGCCGCCGCAGTCTTTTTGCTCAATCAAGATCCGCGTTTGAGTCTTTCCCACCACGTTCTCTGCGCCTTTGCGCGAGACTTGGGCGGAAAGAGTTTCGCGCAGAGGCGCAGAGAATGCGGGGCCCGTAGACGAGGTGTTCGGGAGAGCAAAACCGCTCCTAATCCACAATGGTCCGCACCACTTCAATTCGCACCCACAGCGGATCCAGCTCGTGCCGGCGGCCCTTGCCCAGGTGGTTGTCCTGATAGCGGCCACGGAGGTCGTTGAACCCGACCCAGATTTGTTCTTTATCTTTCGTAAGCGTGATTTCCAGCGGCTTGCCCGGCTCCCGGCATTTCTTCGTTTGGGTTTCCGTCTTGAACAGCACCGCGAACGCATCTTCTGCCTGGGGCGCCAGAGCCAGCTTCGGTGCCAGGCTGGACGGAACGATCGGCTGGCCGGCGGGACTGTTCACGTTCTCGCCGGGCTGATCACCATTGCCCCGATCGATGCTGCCGCCGGCCCAGATCCGCACCACATCGTCTTTGCGAACGCCCCCCTTGACGGCGAGCGGCAGCTCGGTCCACCCTTCGGTCCGTACCACTTTTTCCAAGAAATCTTGCGGCACATAATGGGTCAATACCCGGCTCTCCAGGTCGGCAGCGCGCGTCGCCATCGCTGCAAACAACACAACAGGCAAAAGGAAAATCGCGCAAGAAAAACGGTCGCTTCTTTTTTCCTTGATCAGAGTTGTCGTGCGCATCGATTGCTCCTCCAGCAGCGGATTCCACCTTACGGCACCAAGATGATTTTTCCCGTCAACGAACCGGCTTTCCCAATCGTGTTTTCCTCCTGGAGGCGATGGGCCGCGGCGGCCTCGGAGAAACGAAAAGTCCTGCCTATCTGGGCCCGCAGCTTCTTATCGGCCAGCCAGTGATTGATATCTTCGGCACAGCGGCGTTGCTCCTCCGGCGTGGCGTTGAACATGGCAAACCCGTAGAGGGCCATGTCCCTGGTGTAGAACGGCCCGATTGGAAAAATCGGTTGTGCTTGGCGGCCGGCCATGATGATAATCCGGCCACGCCGAGCCATTAGATCGACGGTGCGAACCAGGTCCGGCTCACGCTGGGTCTCGTACCACACGGAAACGCCTTGCCCCTTCGTGAATGCGCGGATGGCCGCGGGAATGTCCTCCGTCTTGTAATTCAGCACGAGGTCGGCGCCCCAGCTTCGGCACAGGGCGGCTTTCTCCGGTGAGCCGACGGTAGTCAGGGCCTGTGCCGCCACGGCTTTGGCCATTTGTACCACCATGGATCCGACGCCCCCGGTCCCGCCATTGACGAAGACCGTTTCCCCCGGCTGGAGCTTGGCACAGCGGAACAGGCCGAGGTGAGCCGTGATCCCGACCAGGGCCGCGGCCGAGACTTCCGTGTCCGCGACGCCGGTTGGGGTCGGGTAGAGCCAATCTTCCGCAACCGACGCATACTCGGCGAAGGTGCCCTGCCGGCCCAGAAGACCTTGGTTCGAACCCCAAACCCGGTCGCCGGGTTTGAAACGGCGCACGCCGGTGCCGACCGCCTCCACCGTGCCGGCCAGGTCGCAGCCGGGGATGAACGGCTTGGGCAATGGCATGTTCACTGCCCCGGAACGGATGTAGGTATCGATCGGATTGAGTGCCGCCGCCCCCACGCGAACCAGCACTTCCCCCGGTTGAGGCGTCGGCCGGGGCAGCTCTCCGAACTGGATGACCTCCGGGCCGCCTGTGCTCTCGTAGAATGCTGCTTTCATGGTCCACCCGCTGTCCGCTAGAATAACAATACCTGCGCGCCACCCTCATTAAGATAGAGCCGAGCGGCGCCTGTGGTCTATCCTGAATTGGGGGAGGAAGCGGAGTTGATGCAAGAGGAGCTCACGCATGTCTGCCGATATTTTGCCTCTGCGCCGTGTCGATCACGTCCGGTTCTTTGTCGGCAATGCCCGCCAATCGGCTTATTTTTATCGCAACGCCTTCGGTTTTGACGTGGTTGCTTACGCCGGCCTGGAAACGCGGACCCGCCACGAAGCGGGCTATGTGCTCCGGCAGGGGCACATCACGTTTGTCCTGGCCTCTCCCCTTGGGCCGGAGCATCCTGAAAACCAGCGCCTGGTGAAGCATGGCGACGGCGTACAAGATATCGCCCTGGAAGTGGACAATGTCGAGGCGGCCTATGCCGCGGCCACGAGCCGGGGGGCAGTGGGCGTCCGGCCACCGACGCTCCTGAAGGATGAGCACGGAGTGTATGAGGTCGCGACCATTCAGGCGTACGGGGACACCACGCACAGCTTTGTGAACCGCGACCGTTACCACGGCGTCTTTGCTCCGGGCTATGAGCCGCTCGATCCGGATCGGTACAGCCCGCGGACGTTTCGGCCGGTCGGCCTGAAGGCGATCGATCACATCGTGGCCAATGTGGGCGAAGGCGAAATGGATCGGTGGGTTGCTTTTTACCAGGATGTCCTGGGCTTTACCCAGTTGGTCCACTTCGATGACAAGGACATCAGCACCGAGTACACGGCGCTCATGTCCAAGGTGGTGCAGGGCGGGAACGGTCGGATCAAGTTTCCCATCAACGAGCCGGCTCGGGGCCGGCGCCGGTCGCAGATCGAGGAGTATTTGCAGTTTTATGGCGGGCCCGGCGTGCAGCACATTGCGTTGGCCACCGGAGACGTCCTCGCCACCGTTCGGGCGCTCCGCCACAACGATGTCTCGTTCTTGCGGGTGCCGGCGGCCTATTACGAAATGCTCCCTGAGCGGATCGGACCGATTCAGGAAGATGTGCGCGAGCTGGCGGAGCTGGGCATTCTTGCCGACCGCGACGATGAGGGGTATTTGCTCCAGATTTTCACCAAGCCGGTGGAGGATCGGCCCACGCTGTTCTTCGAAATCATCGAGCGGCACGGTTCGCGCAGCTTCGGCAAGGGAAATTTCAAGGCCCTGTTCGAAGCCATCGAGCGCGAACAAGCCCGCCGCGGCACCCTGTGAGTTTAGCGGCGGTTCGCGGAGCCGCACGGGTCTGCGAACCGCCGCTCAGCCCAACGGAGGCTTCCTATGCCTTTCTATCGCAGGCTCGGCTCCTTACCACGCAAACGCCATATCGCTCATCCTCGGGAACCCGGTTTTCGGGGCGAGGGAATTGCCTATGAGGAAGTCCTCACGCTGGCCGGCTTCGGCCGGGCCTACAGCATTTGTTACCATCTTCGCCCGCCGACCCGTGTCCGCAAGGTCGAAGCTGCGGGGACGATGGCGCCGGAAATCGTTCAGCCCTCCGCCCTCCGCCATCACCACCTCAAAACCGGCCCGCTCAAACCGGCCGGCGATGTCGTCACGGGCCGGGTACCACTCCTGGTCAACGAGGACGTTACCCTGGCCCGCTGCCGCCCGGCCCAGGTACAGCAAGAACTGTATCGCAACGCCACCGCCGACGAGGTCTTCTTCATCCACCGGGGCCAAGGGGTGTTGCAAACGATGTTCGGTCTGCTCCCCTTCCGGCCCTACGACTATGTGGTGATCCCACGGTGTATCACGTATCGCATCGAGTTCGAGGCCGGCACGCAGCCGGACCTCCTGGTAATCGAGGCGGCGGGCAACGTGAACATCCCAGCCAGATACTTGAACCCGGATGGCCAGCTTCGCCTGGGCGCGCCCTATTACGAACGGGACTTGCACGGCCCGCAAGAGCCGCTCGTGATCGATCGAGAGCAGGATACCACGGTGCTGATCCGCGACGGCAGCCGGCTGACGCGCTACAGCTTGGCCAACCACCCCTTTGATGTGATTGGCTGGGACGGCATGGTCTATCCGTTCACATTCAACGCCGACGATTTCGAACCGATTACCGGCACGGTCCACCAACCGCCGCCCGTGCAACTGACGTTCGAAGCAACCGGATTTGTTCTGTGTACGTTTGCCCCGCGTTTGCTGGATACGCATCCGGAGGCGATCAAGGTGCCGTACGCCCATTCCAATGTGCAGGCCGATGAGGTGCTGTACTATGTGCGGGGCCGTTTCGGAAGCCGGCGCGGTGTGGAGGAAGCATCGATTACCCTGCACCCTCGTGGCATCCCGCACGGCCCGCACCCCGGCACGATCGTCGCCAGCCGGCAGATGACCCGCACCGATGAACTGGCCGTCATGGTGGACACCCTTCGGCCGTTGGCCCTGACTCGTCAGGCCCTGGCTCTGGACGACGCCGAGTATCCCTTCAGCTGGATGGAATAGGAGCTATCTGCTCAATGGTGAGTCAAAATCTTGGCGGGGAGAAGTCGGCGGCCATGAAGGCCGAGATTTCATCAAAAACTGGAAACTTCCCGGTCTTTCCAGGCTCTCAGAATTCACCAATGACTTCTCCGCCCCTCGGCGTCAGCAACGCCTTCATGGTGGAATCGGGCGTAGAATAGCTCAGCAGACGGACAGAACCATCAATAAAAGCGAATAGCGCTCCGCCCGGATGGGCAGCACCCCAATGCTGGAGGTAAGTTACCGTAGGCTGATCCCTGACGATCAGTGTTCCGCCTCGCCAGGTCCCGTAGGAGCCCCCCAAAAAGTAGGGTTCGTCATAGTACCAGCTACCCGTGTTGTATGCCTTGGAATTGACGGCTTTTTCTCCCGCAAGCACCGTTTGGGACAAGCCGTCGGTCACCCTTGAGAAGCGGAAGCAATAAGGCCTGCCCCACACGAACCAGGAATTGGCTGCATAATCCGTTTTGCCCCACAACCATCCGCCCCCGATGTATTCGCCATATTCGTCATTTACGGCCAACTGCGGATTCGCTGTTCTCCTGCTGGGGCAGGCGTATCCTCTTACTCCCTGCGTCCAATCCCGTGCGTTGTAGGCGCTTCCCTGCTCTATGTAAGGAAGTATCGCGTAAGCCCATGAGCCGGTCTGAGTCGTAGGCGTCTTGTTCGGGTCACCAACCCCGTACCACTTCACAAGTCGTTGGGGCGGCGGGTATTCAATCGTCGTGGGCACAAAGGGACTCCCATCCTTACCAGGGATTTGTAGCTTGGGAAACATTCCCCCTCCGTTACTTGGCACGACATGAAAAACATCGTGGTGGAGCTGGAAGGCGAGTGCGATTTGCTTCAGGTTATTTCCGCACGTAGAGCGGTTGGCAATCTCGCGTACTTGCATGGTCGCGGGGATCAATAGCCCAATAAGGGTAACAATGATTCCGATCACAACAATCACCTCGGCCAGAATAACGGCGTTTCGCTTTCTACTCGCTGATATTGACATCGGTTACCCTCCGCGGGGTGCTGAGACTCGAACCCGCGCTAAGGCTCTGGGCAAGCACCGTATCTCAGGACCTTCCAACGCCTCCATGGCAGCTTGGCCGCACAATAAACCAGAACTGCCCCCAATCCAACGCACGCACAAAGTGGCCCCAGTATCCAAGCGACCAGGCCGGGTGAGGGAAGACCCACTACAAGCGAGACCCCATCCCATTCATAATGCGTTCGGAACCATTCCCGCGAACAATCGAATAGGCCAAGCGCGCTATCAAAGAGAAGAATGTGGCCATCCTCAATGCCCAGAAAAGTTACGAAGTGGCGTTCGTTAACGTGCAGTATCATTGGGCTTCGGCAATAAGCCAAGACTCCCGGATCAAGTTGTAACGTTGTTGCGAAGATGCCTTGCGACCTGGAGGCCCTTTGCAGCATGTCGATCGAGACGCCATTCGCCCCCGGGCTGACGACTTCCTGCAAATGCTGGAGTGAGATTCCCTGGGTACCAGCGGATCGAAGCGCCACATAGAGGCAATCCACACCACAGTAAAGATCGGCTGCCGGCGGGGTTCGATACCGCAACTGGAAATCTTCCGGCGCAGGAGCCGCCGCCGCGACTACAGTCACTGCCGAGAAAGCGACGAATACGAGCCAGCCGTCACCCTTACGCGAGCAGTTTCGACAACCGGCTCCTTGGTGCAGATTTCCAGGGTTAGCGGCGTCTCTTCGCCGGGCAAACGATCTCCTTTCAGTCTCACTCCGATTATTAATCTCCGGGCTCTTCTCGCTGGACAATCGCATTGCAGATACTCGTGAGATGTCTTTACGCAATCGAGGGAGACCAATTCCCCATCGGAATCATCCACAATGACCCTACCCTCGAATTCCCCAGCCTTGTCGGAACAAGGTCTGAGAAAGAGAATTTCGGGAACTACGCGCAACCGCCGGACCTCCTGGATAGTGACCGGAATGGCGAGGGTTTCCTTCCCGGCATAGTTTGTTTTCAGCGTAATGGTTTCTGAATACTGGCCCGGCGTTGGATTGGCCGGATTCCAGGATGCCGCCAATTGGTAGCGCCACCCGGGCAAGTAAGGGCCCGCGAAAAAATAACTTCGTCGATTTCTAGTGTTTGCGGGGAGTAATGACATAGTTCCAATCGCCATGAAAATCAGCGGGCTTCAATTTCAGTGTTGCCATCTGTTCGTCACTGACCTTGATGCCCGTTTC
>DATGIQ010000300.1:0-2726 GCA_035295665.1 Gemmataceae bacterium
GCCGCCGGGGATCCGTCGCTCCACTCCACGGCTGGTTCGGTTGCAATGCCCAGGCGAGCGTCAAGTTCCTGCCGTGTGTCCGCAGGTCGACCTATCGGAATCAGGCGGTGAGGACGAAGTCGTGCCACGAAATCCTTTAACCACGGCCGTGCATTTGGAGAGTCCAGCAGGAAATCGTCTCCGCGTCCACAAGCGGCGAGATTCGCCGTGACTGTGATCAGATCGGTATCCGACAGATTGCAGCCGAGGAAGATGGAGCGCTGCCCAGGCGTTCGGGTAGCATCGTGCTTTGGAACAGGGTCCTTCCGCTGGCGTTGGCTCGGGGCCACGTCCTTCACCAGCGACGAGCCGAACCCAGCGACCAACAGGAAGAAAAGGATGCGTGCCATCTTGCGAACCACCAAAGGGACCTCGGTGATGGGATTGCCGCCGCCTGAGACAAGGACCGGCTGCGGCCTGACGGGGTGAAACCTGGGAGCGGACAGCCAACGTTGTGGCGGCAATATTGCGCCAAAGCCGCAAAATTTGCCAGACGATTCCTGCGCGACCCGCCTCCGTCGATTTGCATCGCGGCCGGAGTTTTGCGGGCCCTTCTTTAGAGAACAGGAGAAGTGCGACGGCAATGTGGCCTCTATTCTTCCCAAACAACCTAAATTACGCAATCATTAACGGTAGTAGTAGTTCTCCTTGGTGTGCTGATGGTTCCGGGGTTTAGTCTTGCACGAAGTTCCGACGAAACGGTACAGTATATGCAGCAGCCCAGCGAGTTTGGATCTTTGTCAAGTACAGCTGATGGAGCGGAAAGGAAGCCCGTGAGCGGACCCTATACTGTACTGGCGAACCATAAGCGCTCACCTGCCAATGGTATGCGGCAAAGCGCGGAACCTCAAACTCCACTTTCATCTGCGATTGCACGCTCCAGCCATTGCTTGCTGCAGCGGCAAGCCGCGGACGGCCATTGGGTAGGCGAGCTCCAGGGCGACACGATCCTCGAATCGGAGTACATCCTGCTGATGGCCTTTCTGGGCCGCGAACGCGAGGAGAAGGTTGCCAAGGCGGCCCGCTACATCTTGGCTCAGCAGCTCCCCGATGGGGCCTGGAACAACTATCCCGGCGGACCGCCCGACCTGAGCGTCAGTGTCAAAGCCTATTTTGCTCTGAAACTGGCTGGCCATGATCCCGCAAGCGCCTACATGTGCCGCGCTTGCAGTACCATCCGCGCGCTCGGCGGGGCGTCCGGGTGCAATAGCTTTACCAAGTTTTATCTCGCGCTACTTGGGCAATTCCCCTACGCCAATTGCCCGGCCGTTCCTCCGGAAATGTTGCTCCTGCCCAAGTGGGCATACTTCAACATCTACGCCATGTCGAGCTGGACGCGCACCATCGTCGTCCCGCTCAGCATTTTCTACGCGCACAAACCGGTCCGTGTCCTGCCGCCGGAGCTGGGTATCCGCGAGCTTTTTCTCGAACCCCCCGAAACGCCGCTTTGGCCGCACCCCCCCACGCACCGCCGCCTGACGTGGACAAACTTGTTCTTGGTCCTGGACCAGCTGATCAAGCGACTCGAACGCTGGGGACTCGGACCCATTCGGTCCGCAGCTCTGAAACGCGCCAAAACATGGCTGCTGGACCACTTCCCGGATAGCGATGGCGTCGGGGCGATTTTTCCACCCATTATTTACACGATCATTAGCTTGCGCTGCCTCGGCTATCATGACGACACGCCGGAGATGCGCTGGGCTCTGAAGCAGCTCGATGATCTGATGCTGGAAGAGGACACGACCCTGCGGCTACAGCCCTGTTTCTCTCCCGTCTGGGATACAGCGTTGACGCTGATCGCGCTGGCGGATGCCGGAGTGCCGGGGATCCACCCGGCGATGCAGCGGGCTGCGCATTGGCTCATCGAGCGCGAAGTGCGCCGGCCGGGGGATTGGAGTAAGATGAATCCGTCCTTGGAGCCGGGGGGGTGGTTCTTCGAGTACCGTAACGGCCTCTATCCCGATACCGATGATACATCGATGGTGCTCATGGCCTTGGCCAAATCGGGGCAAGCCTGGAAAAGTCCAGCGGATCGAGGCTGGACCAGCGCGCAGAATGGCGCGACGGAATCGCCATCTCTCCCCACCGGTTCGATTCTCCTCAATGGCGCCTCTCGGCTTTGCCCGGCCGCGGCTCGGGGGGTGCGCTGGCTGCTGGGCATGCAAAACCGCAACGGCGGCTGGGCCGCGTTCGATCGTGACGTGGATCACGAATTGCTCACCAAGGTCCCCTTCGCCGACCACAACGCCATGCTCGACCCCAGCTGTCCAGATATCACGGCGCGGGTCCTGGAAGCCCTGGGTCACTACGGGTATCGGGTTGGCAACCGCCAAATCGATCGAGCGGTTTCGTTTCTCGAAGCCACCCAAGAACCAACGGGAGCCTGGCTCGGCCGATGGGGAGTGAACTATCTCTACGGAACCTGGCAGGTGCTCAGCGGCTTGCGGAGTGTCGGGTATGATATGCGGCTGCCGATGGTGCGCCGGGCTGTGGCCTGGCTGCAGCGCGTGCAGCAACCGGGCGGCGGCTGGGGAGAAACGTGCCGCACGTATGACGAACCGGCTCTAGCGGGACAAGGGCCTCCGACTGCCTCGCAGACTGCCTGGGCCTTGCTTGGCCTGTTGGCGGCCGGCGAGGAACACGGCGAGGTCGTCCGCTCCGGGATCGACTATCTCTTGGCGACTCAA
>DATGIQ010000301.1:0-31322 GCA_035295665.1 Gemmataceae bacterium
GCACAGCCAGGAAAGGTCTCTTCCGTGCCGTCCGGCCAAACGACCTGAATCGTGTCCACCCGTTCGGCTGCTCCCAAACCGAAATGCGCTCGTGGATCGTTGCTGCACAGGTAACTGTACGCGGGATTGATCCAACGCAGCCATCGTCGTTCGCCGGCCCGAACCACGATCTCGGCGCCATAGGCATCGCGTTTCCGTGCGGGATCAAGAGCGCGAATCATGAGCCAATGACCACGCTTGGGCGCCACATTGCGGTAAAGCCGTGCGGGACCGCCAATTGCCGTGACCAGCAGATCCAGGGCACCATCGTTATCGAAATCGCCGCATGCAAGACCGCGCCAGACCGCGGTCACACCGCAAAATGGCGGATTGGACTCCGAAACTTCGCGGAACTTCCCCTTGCCGTCATTTCGGAACAGCTGATTCGGCTCCATATACGGCGTCCAGAAGGACCCACCAGCCGTGGCCGCAATGGATTTCCTGCGGGTCACGCCGCCGTTGACCAACGCCAAATCCAAGGCCCCGTCATGATCAAAATCGGCGAGCACCGTGCCGAACCCCGTTCCGCGCCAGCGCGGCTTGGCGAGATCCGCGGCCGCCGTGCGATCCTGAAACATCCCCCGCGGCCCCTGCTTCCAGAGTCGATGCGTCTCATCGTTCAAGTGCGTAACGAAGACATCGAACAGGCCGTCGTCATCCACATCCCCCAGGGCAATCCCCATGTTGCCCTCGGCCTTGCCCATCGCATTGTAGGCGATCCCGCGCAGGACCGCCTCTTCCTTGAACGTGCCGTTGCGCTGGTTGATCCATAGATGGTTCGGCTTGGCATCATTTGCGACGAAGATGTCCGGCCAATGATCACCATTGAAATCCGCGCAAACCACGCCGAGCCCGGGGCCGGGGGCGGTGCCCAGTCCGGATTCCAGCGTGACATCTTGGAAGCGTGGCACTTCGAGAACAGAGGCGGAGACTGGAACAGGATGAGAGCTACTCTTTGTCTCCCCCTCTCCTTGCCGGCTCGGGGCTCCGAGGTTGCGATAGAGTTTCGTGACTGTGCCTTCGAAGGTTCGTGGCGTACAAAAATCGGGCTGTCCAGCTGCGTTGGCACACGGCCGGGATGCATCATAATTGACGTAGTCCACGATGACCAAGTCGAGCCAGCCATCGCGATCGTAATCCACGAACGCTGCCGACGTGGCCCACAGCAGGCTGTCCAGCCCCGCTGCTTTGGTGACATCGGCGAAGGTTCCATTGCCCTTATTGAGGAACAACCGCACACCGCCATACTCCGTGACCAGGACATCCGGCCACCCATCGTTGTTGACGTCCCCAATGGCCACGCCCATGCCATAGCCGGCAATGTCGAGGCCGGACCCCGCGCTGACGTCTGTGAAGCGGCCATCAGTCCCTTGGCGGAAAAGCCGGTTCTTGGAGCGGGAGTCCGGACCGCCATTCTGGACAAGGTAGATATCGAGCCGGCCGTCGTTATCGAAATCAAAGAAGGCGGCGCCGGAACCGATCACTTGGGGCATGAAATAGCGTCCCGTGGGACCAGCGTCGTGAACGAAGTTCAGATCAACCTGGGCCGTGACGTCCTCAAACCAGCAAGGGGCCCCCGGCTCCGCCACCACCTCCGGAACGCGACTACCGCACCCGGCAGTCCAGCTACCCAGCAGAACGAGCAAACAACGGAAGAACCACAAACGAACCCGGCCTGACCACATGGACCGATCCCATCCTCAGGTTGGCGGTTCCTAAGCAAATGCAGCGGCGGTTCAAGTTATGAAAGCACACGAACGGGAAGATGGCAAGCTTGCGGACATGCGAAAGGCGTGGGCGAGTGGTCTGATTCATGCTCGGGTTGGCTGTGTCCGTTTCGCGGCGGTTCGCAGAACCGCGCGGGATGTGCCCCGTGCGGTTCTGCGAACTGCCGCGAAACAAAAACGGACACATTCAGCTGGTTTCAGCGGCGCCTCGTCACCCGGCGAAAGGGCTCTTCCTACACATCGTCATTGATCACTTCGCCGCCGTTGCGTGTCGCCAACGCCGGCAAGATGGTGTTGGCCTGGTAGGGCAGAAACCGGACGGACCCATCGGCAAAGAGCCAATTGCCCCCGCCGGGATGCGCACTCCAGAAATGATGTGTATCGCAGCTGTCGTTGTTGCCGGGACGATAGGTTTCAGGGAAATAGTTCGTGCAGAATACCGGCGGGTTGTCCCCCGCGGTGGAATAAACGGCGAAGGTATCCTGGACGCCGAGCGAGGCGTCAAACGCACTCCACGTCCACCAGCCCCAGAAGAGATCCGGAGACGGCGGCCGTTCGCCCACGAGCACCGTCATGCTGGTACCGTCCGTGATATCCGCAATCCGGGTCCGTGAGCTTTCGTAGATGACCCCGTTGCACCTGGGCCGCGAGGCGGGGGCGTTCGGACTGCCGTTGAAGGTCATCGTTCCGGTGACGGCCAGGTAATCGGTGAGCCCTTGCAAGCCAAACCCCTGATTGCCCGTGTAGTAGCCCGTGGCCCGGCGGTCGGAGGGACAGGCATAGATGGGCAAATGCTGCTGGTGATAATTATCGTAGCCGGAGCTGTCCAGATTCTGTTGCTCGATGAACGGCAGAATGAGTGTCGCCCAGCTTTTGGTGACGATCGCGCTACGGCCCGCCAGGGACGGGGTCAGGCCCGGGTCCAGGAACAAGGCACGGGCATCGTAGGCATGGGGAAACTTCTGATTCACGTCGTGATAGCCATGCAGGGCCGTGGCCATCTGTTTCAGATTATTCAGGCATTGGACGCGGTTGGACGCTTCGCGGACCTTCTGGACAGCAGGCAGTAGCAAAGCGATCATGACGGCGATGATCGCGACGACTACCAGCAATTCAACGAGCGTGAAGCCCGTGCGGCTCTTGGCATTCTGGGATGGAACGGACACGCGCATGATACGGATCCTCGAAACGTCACGGAAGCCCTGGCAGAAGGTTCAAGCATCGTCTCTTCCCTTGTTCCGAGCGTACGGTGTGGCAGCGGGAGGAATCGTGGTTGTGGGTCGATCCCTGTCGCGGCCAGGGCGATCAACTCTCTCAGGAGCGAACAATTCGGATAGGCCCGAATCTCTTCCTGCTTGGTTTTGCGACGGAGAGGGTTGGTGGCGGGCCCCGTGCGGGCCAAACCGACTAAAACATGGCACATGGTCAGACCGTTGTCAAAAAAGGCTCCGCCATCCGACCACGACGCGGGTCCCTTGTCAGCAAAAATTTCTGACGGCGTGCTCGCTGCGGGCTTCTTTGGTCATCGTACGCGTGCTTGAAAACGGACAACTCCGCTCTCGCCGGGAAGCAATCGGCCGCCGATCTCCCAGCGAAGGATGCGCGAGCCCGCTTCGTTGTCCTGCGTTGTGAAGATCGCCGGGCGATCGGTCTGGGCACTGCCCGGAACATACTCCAATCGTCCGGTTAGACTGTCGGAAACCACCACGCCCGTGATGGGTTGGCCGCCGCTGTTGGTGAATTGCAACGTGAACGTCACCACCTCACCGACCTGCACCCCCTGTTTGTCGGCGGTCTTGCACAGCACAAGTGGCCGTTCCGGCGGCGGGCAAACTTTCTTCTCGAGTGTCCCGATCACGACTTCTTCGTGCAGCACCCCCATGACCACGGCTTGACCTTGCGATTGGAGGAGGGGGAGCGCACCGATTGTGGATTCCATGCCGCTCGCGCGTTCCCGGCCGCGCAGGGTCACGAGCTTTTCCGCTTGCCGGAGCTCGATTTCCGCCTGCTTGACTCGGAGCAGCTCCTGAGCCAGGACCGTTTCTGCCCGGGCCGGCGCCAGGGAGGACACCGTGCCGGCCGGCGCAAGCGGAACGGCCAATATGGCGAAACGCGGCACACAGAGGCAGACGCGGTTGGAAATGGCCAGATGCTTCTGTCCGTGATTGTCGGTGTACTCGGCGACCGTGTCGGATGGATCCAGCCCGTGGAGATGGCCTTCCTGGTCAAGCCCAGCGGGCGCGCCGCTGTCGCCGCCATCATGCAGACATTCGTCGTCACAATGTCGAGGACCGAGGATCGGGTCGTAAAGCTGCACTCCCGCCCACGGGAGACAGGGACGCACCGCCGGTGCCCCCAGCCCCGCATCGCCTGGCAGCAGGATCGTGCCGGGGATGGATTGGTGAGCCATCTCGTCGGGACTGAAGGTGCGAGCACCCAGCCGAACGATGAGCATCGGCCGGCCAAATGCCCGTGCTTCGTCGGCCGGATCTGCCCCGGGACGCAGGGTCGTCTCGAGGGGCTGGTTGGGCTGGGTAGCCACAGCCAGCGCATGGGCGGGATCTTCCAGGTAAATCACCTTCGTGATCACTCCCCCGGCAAGGCAGAGTGCGATGTCCTGATCACTAATCGGGATCGGTGCCGGATAATCGGCCGGACGAAGAGTAGCGGGCAAACACAAGGTGCCGCGTACTTCCAGGCTTGGATAGAGAGCCAGCCCGGGACGGTCCGGGAGGCGATCGAGCTGGACCCGATAAATGTACCCCGGCCGCAAGCCGACGGTGACCGGGACATCGAAGCGCCGGCCGGCGGGCGCTCCGGCATAGACCGTAACCTGCCCGCCAAAGGGGGTCACAAATCGGACGTAGAGCAGAGGGGCGGGAACCGGTGCCGGCGCAGGGAGCGAAGCCGTGGCCGGGATCGCCCATGCAAGGAGCCCGGCCAGGGCAAGGCAAAGGAGCGGACGCAGGGATCGGGTACGGTTTTCCGTGGTCAACATCATGTTCGTGCCTGGCCAAAACACCAAGGGGAAACCGGCAGCACTGGGTAGCGCGTCCTTCAGTCTCGCTATTTGTCCGCACCGCTCCAAGGCCACCACCAATGGTGCCTGGAGGCCGGCCTCATGTCGGCCTGGTTCGGGTCAGCCATCCCGACCAGCGTGGAGTCTTTGGATTCCATCCGGTGCGGCATGGCAGCATCCGGAAGTTGCGAAATCGGCACCGCTTGGCCGATGGAGGACGTGGCCGGCATGCCCGGAGCCGGCTGACCAGGCGAGCTCAACATGGGACCGTCCGGAGCCATCATCGGCTGGCCCTGCATCAGGACAGGCACCGGCATCCCGGGGACCATCTTGCTCGTCGGCATCCCGGTCGCCATGGCATGTTTGGCCGCGAACGGGCTGGCCGCGTCCATCGGCGGCGAGTTCGGCAGCTCCAAGTTGATATTGCCCATGCGAATGACCAGAAGGATGTTGCCGCGGCGATGGGCTTCGGCAATCGGATCGGCGCCCGGATCCAGCCGTGAGGAGATGATTTCATCCGGCCCTGCAGCGGCGAGATCCTGGAACTGCGGATGCGGCAGATAAATCACCTTGACCAGGTAATTGCCGGCCTGGACCTGCTCAAAGTCCTCATTCGTAAAGGACACCGGCACCGCGCTGTGAGCCAAGAAGGTTTCGGTCCGTGCGTTGGCGGGCACGACTTCGAGCGTGGGATAGAGCTCGACGCCGGGCAAACTCGGAATATCGCTGAGTTTGAGCCGATAGATTGCGCCCTGCACAAAATTGTATCGGCCCGGCACGTCGAGATGGCCCATTGCCTGCCGGCCGTCAGCCGACATGCCGCACCAGGAGACTTTCATTTTGTCGGGACCAACGAAGCGGACCTCGCTGCGCCTGGTGGCGTACGGATTGGGTGAGGCGCCGGTAATCGCGCCGACCGAAGCCGTGGCTCCCGGAGGATACGAAGCCGGCAGGATCGGCTGGAAGGGCACGCCCGGCGGTGAGATGGCGGCCGACATGGAACCACCCGCAAGCTGAATCCCGGAAGGTGAACCGGAAGCCGAGTTGGCGCCGGGCTGGACGAGGTCCAAAGGTACACTTTGGGCGACCATGGCCCGGGCGGCTTCCGCTCCCGGCGGTGAAGCCGAATACGGGGCGATCATCGCGACCGGCTGTCCCCAGGGTCCCTGAAAACCGGAGACCCGGGGCGGACCACTGCTGTAGCCGCCGCAGCTACCGCACAGGCTGCCCCCGGTGGGCGCCTGATCCATCGATACGCAGCCGCCCACGGCGGCCAAGATAACCAACGCACCTGCGGTTTGCTTCATACCTTGCCCCCTTCCTCCTCACCTAACCCTTGCCCAAAGGAGCGGCGCGGGTAAAGTGATGAGGCGCTCATTCATCTTCCGGCATCGGTCGTCCGTGGATATACTCGACACATGATCGCGCCAAACTTTCATCAAATCCCGAACACTCCGCGCACGCCGCCCTTTCGCTTCCTTCGGTTCCTGTTCTTTCCCAGTTTGACTGCGACCGCGCTTTGGCTGAGCGGCGCCCTGGCCCAGCAGGCCCCGCCATCGGCCCCACCTTCGTCCCCCGCCGCGCCAGCCCCAAAGGCCGACCCCGGCGCGGAACGCACAGTTCGGGCGGCGATCGAACTCCTCAATCCCAAGCAACCTGGCTGGCTGGAGACCAAACTTCGGCAACAGGTGCATGCCCGCGGACTCGCCTTCAACGCGGACGGCCGATACGTCTCGGGCCCGGATCACCGGCTGCACCTAGAGCTGACGGTCCACCTGGGGAGTGCCGACGGCGCCCTGCAGGTCATCAGCGACGGCAGTACGGTCTGGGAGGAGGTCCACATTGGCAAGGGAGAACACTTCGTTTCGAGGTGGAATCTGAAAAAAGTCGAAGAGGCATTGAATAGTCCCGGCAGCTTGCCGCAAATCCGGGAACAATTCTATCGCAGCCGCGCTTTTGCCGGAGTTGTGCCGCTCCTGCAAAATGTTCGTGACCAGATGACGTTTACGAAGCAAGAGGATGCCGACTGGCAAAAGCACAAGGTCCTCAAGCTGACAGCTGTCTGGTCCGCCCAGGTAAGCAAGAATCTGTCCCCGCAAGGCAATGCCTGGCCGCCGCTCATGCCACGGACCTGCCAGCTTTTCTTGGGAAAGGATGCTCCCCACTGGCCCTATCGGCTGGAATGGCGCGGTCCCACGACACCCGGCGCCGAAGACAGCCTGCTCATGGAGATGGAGTTTCAGAGTCCCCGCTTCACGGCGGCAAGCGATCCGCCGCCGCCCGATTACGCTCGTCTGTTTAGCTTTGATCCCGGCAAGATGAAGGTGCTGGACCGGACCCAAGAAATTAGCGACTTCGTCACTGCCCAAATTCGCAATCAAGCGAAGCCCGCCAAAGTTCCTTGACCTCGCTCCTGCCCCCATCACTCCGCGAACCACCCACCTTGCCGCATCAGCACGTCGGGCCCAAAGCTGAGGCACGGCATTTGCTTAACAGAACCTCAGGAACTGAATGGCGAACATTCCTGCTCGTCGATTGGAATGGCGATGGTTCTTCATCTCGGCCGCTCCACGGAGGGTGCGCGCAGGGGCTGGATGAAAAGCGCGGATCAGCGAGGCGAGTGTGGTCGATCACCTGCTTCAATCGCTGGGCAATACAGCCGACGAGGTCGCCGCGGCCCTTCGAGCCAAGCGGGTGCGTGGCGCTTTGAACACTATCCGTCAGCTAAATCCGATCGCCCGCTTCGTCCAGACAGAACTCGGGACCCCTTGCGATATCCAAGTCGTGGATTCGAAATTGACCATTCGTTTCCCGGATGGCCGCCATCAGAATGTAGCCCTTCCCCAACCCGTCAAGGACTTTCTGGACGCTTTCAATCAGGGGCGGTATCCCGATCTCATGTTGCCGTGAGATTGATTTCGCATTGGTTGCCGGTCCGCGGAACCATCCAGTTCTGCGGACCGCCAACCAACAGAGCGGGCGCCGCGCAATTCCCATCATTTTGGCACATTATCTGCGATTGCGTTGTTATTTGGGGCAGAGGCATTCCGAGACTCGCAGGCACATGACCGCTCATGACCCAACCATCCGAGGTAGCAAAGCTGCTACAAGATTTGGGAAATACGGCGTCCGAAGTTGCTTTGGCCCTTAAACTTAAGGGAATTCAGGGAGTACGCCACACCGTCCGCGCCCTCAATCCCATTGTGCGTTACATCGAGGCCCAAGCCGTCGACGCCTGGAACCTCAATATTCTTCAGGGAAGCCTGCTGAGCATGAACTTTCGCGATGGGAGGAAGGGAACTATCGCGCTTCCCGAACCGGTCAAGCAATTCCTCGACGCCTTCAACCAAGGTGCCTATCCCGAACTCGAAGCCCCGCCGTAGAATGCATGCATGGCGGAATCCCTGGCTGGGGTCATCGAGCGTGTGACCTATCACAATCCGGAGAACGGCTTTGCGGTGCTCCGTGTCCTGGCGAACGGTCGCTCGGGACTGGTCACCGTCGTCGGGCATTTGGCCAATGCCCTGGCCGGCGAGTTCATCGAGGGGCATGGCGGGTGGGTCCAAGACCGCGATCATGGCCTGCAATTCAAGGCTGAAAACTTGCGCACCACGCCGCCGCACACCGCCGAGGGAATTGAGAAGTATCTTGCCTCCGGTCTCATCAAGGGAATTGGTCCCCACTTCGCGCGCAAGATTGTCGAAGTCTTCGGCGAACGCACACTGGCCGTCATCGACGAAAGTCCCTCGTTCCTGCGTGAGGTACGCGGCATCGGCCCGCGCCGTATCCAGCTCATCCGCGAGGGCTGGCAAGAGCAAAAAGTCGTGCGCTCAATCATGGTTTTTCTCCAGTCGCACGGAGTCGGTACGGCCCGGGCAGTGCGGATCTACAAGACCTATGGCGACCAGGCCATCGAGCTGGTGCGTGCCAACCCGTACCGGTTGGCGACTGATATTTGGGGAGTCGGCTTCCGGACTGCGGATGAGCTAGCCGGCCGACTCGGGATTGACCGGGCCTCACCGCTCCGCGCCCGCGCTGCCCTACGCTATGTCCTGCAACAGTTGAGCAATGACGGCCATGTCTGCTATCCCGAAGCCGCGGTCATTCAGCAGACCGCCGAGCTGACGCAGATTGATCAGGCTATCGTCATGGCCGCGGTCGAGGAGGCACGAACAGAAGGAGAGATTGTCCGGGAGCCAACCCCCGAGGAACCGTGGCTCTATCTAAAACCGCTTTTCCTGGCGGAGTTGGGGGTGGCTCGTGCTGTTCAGGGTTTGCAAGGAGGAGACCATCCGCTGCCGGCCATCAAGACCGACCTGGCCCTCGCCTGGGCCGAAAAAAAAATGGGCATCGAATTCGCCGAAACACAGCGTCAGGCCATTCGTCAGGCGGCTACTTCCAAGGTTTTGGTCATTACCGGTGGACCTGGAACCGGCAAAACTACGATTGTTCGGGGCCTCCTGGAGATTTTCGCCGCCAAAGGGCTCCGCTGTTTGCTCTGTGCCCCGACCGGCCGGGCCGCCAAACGACTCAGCGAGACGACGGGGCGGGAAGCCAAAACGATCCATCGGCTCCTGGAATTCGATCCGGGCCAGGGCGGTTTCAAGCGTGACCGAGCCAATCCGTTGGAGCTAGAACTGCTGGTTGTGGACGAAGCGTCGATGGTGGACATCGTGCTCATGAACCAGCTCCTGCGGGCCATCCCGCCGCACGCCTGTGTAGTGCTGGTGGGCGACGTGGATCAGTTGCCTTCGGTTGGTCCCGGTACTGTCCTCCACGATATCATCGCTTCGCGCTCGGTTCCCGTGGTGCGCTTGACGGAGATCTTTCGCCAGGCAGAACGGAGCTGGATTGTCCGTGCCGCTCACCACGTCAATCACGGCGAGATGCCGGAATCGGCACCGGCCGGTCAGGGCGACTTCTACTTGGTGGAAGCCGACACCCCGGAATCGATTCTCGACCGGCTCATCACGCTGATCCGTGACCGAATTCCAGCCCGCTTCGAGTTAGACCCGTTCCGCGATATTCAAGTGCTGACGCCCATGAACCGCTCGCTGCTGGGAGCTCGGCATCTAAACGCCCGCCTTCAGGAAGTCCTCAATCCTCCGAAGCAGGGACCACAAATCGAGCGCTTCGGTTCAACGTATCGTCTGGGGGACAAGGTCCTGCAAACCGTCAACAATTATGACAAGGAAGTCTTCAACGGCGACATCGGCCGCGTCACGGCGATTGACGAAGTAGATCAGGAAATGACGGTCAGCCATGATGGGCGGGCTGTGACCTATGATTTCGGCGAACTGGACGAGCTGGCGTTGGCGTATAGCATGACGATCCACAAAGCCCAGGGGAGTGAGTACCCGGCCGTGGTGATTCCGCTCCATACGCAGCACTACATGATGCTTCAGCGGAATCTGCTCTATACCGGCATCACCCGCGGCAAACAGCTCGTGGTGCTCGTCGGCAGTCGGAAAGCGTTGTCGTTGGCGGTGCGGCGGCAGGATACGGTCCAGCGCTATTCCGCACTCCGTCGACGGCTGCAAGAGGACACTGGCGCGAACGATCAAGCCTGACTGGGCCGACGCACAGGTACCGACTGGTTCCACTGCATGCGTATCGCGTTTGGTGTTTCACTCCGAACGCGATACGCATGCAGCCACTGGGTTGTTGGAAATAATTCGCTAGTCCCTTCGCCCGCCCAAGAGACCCGAGCGCAACAGGAAATAGAGCAGTGTCAATACGGCCGTGACGGTTGCCGCCACGTAGGTCAGAGCCGCAGCGTTGAGCACATTGGCCACGGTTCGGTCTTCCTCCGCCGAAACGAGCCCCGCGTCGACCAGGGCGATGCGAGCGCGGCGGCTGGCGTCAAACTCCACGGGCAAATTCACGAGCTGGAATACCACGGTCACCGCGAACGCCGCGATGCCAATGTAAATCAAACCGGCCAGGTGCAGCAAAAAACCAACCACGAGAATGAGCCACGACAAGTTGCTGCCAACCGTCGCCAGCGGGACAAGGCCGTTCCGCATCACCAGCAGCGGATACCGGCTCGCTTCCTGCATGGCGTGGCCACATTCATGAGCCGCCACTCCCAGGGCCGCCAGTGAACGGCCTGCGTAAACATCGGGGCTGAGGCGTAAGACGCGCTTCCCCGGTACATAATGGTCCGACAAAAACCCCTCGACGGGCTCAATTTCAACTCCGGGCACGCCGGCAGCGTGGAGGAGCCGAGCGGCTGCCTGGGCCCCAGTATAGCCGCTTTGTGCCGGGATCTGTTTCGCCCGACTGAAGGCCATCTGAACCCGCATCTGAGCCCACATGGCCAAGAGCAGCCCGGGGGCGAGGATCAGGAAATACATCGGGTCAAACCACAACATCGAATTCGCCTTTCTTCGTGTGCACGTTGGATTGGGAGCTGAATCCCTGCTCCTATTTTACACACTTCCCACCGCAAGAAGCCAAGCGTCAGGGGATACCAGCCTGGAGCGCAAGCGAACGGACAGCGTAACGCCTTCCTTCGCTTGCGCTTCAGGCTGGTGTCCCTGAGTTACGACAACTTTTGTCCGCTAGCTCTTAGCGATCCGAAAGCAGCCGGCGCAGTTCGAGCACGCGTTCCCGGCTGACGCCTTCGGGTTCGTGCTCCAACAGCCAATCGACATCCTGGCGTGCGCCCGCTTTGTTCCCCGTCTGAAGACGAGCCGCGGCCCGCAAAAGGCGTTCATTGCCCGCTTCCGGGGCAATGACCAGGATCGTATCGAGATAGCGCAGAGCGCCGTCGATGTCACCGTCCGCGCGAGTCAGACCGAGCAGGTTATGCAGCATGCGGACGAGGATCGCTTTTTTCCCGACCGGCCGCAGGTCTTCCTCTCGAAGCTCCTCGCCCGTGATTTTCTGCACGATCTGTGCCGCCTCTTCCCGGCTCAGGGTCCGACCGCCGTCATACACGTCAATCCACTGCGGCTTCCCTTTGGCGGGGCGATGCTCGACAATGAAATGCCCCGGAAGACCGATGCCGGCCATGCGCATGCCTAACCGGTGCGCCAGCTCCATGTAGAGAACCGACAGGGTAATCGGGAGCCCCTCCCGATCGTCGATGACTTCGTTGAGGTAGCTGTTGGCGCGGTTGTAGTAATCCCCGCGGCTGCCATGGAAACCACGCTCCGTGAACAGGTACTTGTTCAAGGCGCCCAGCTTGTCCGCTTCATCTGCAGCGGTGGGGAGGCTTGCATTCACTTCACGGGCCATCCGCTCCAGCTCTTTGCGGTAAACCGGAAGATCGACTTCTTCATTGTCCAGCTTCGCAATCAGCAGAGCTGCCCCAAAGAGATCGATGTCGTCCTCCTGCCGCTGGAGCGCATGGGCCAGCTCGGTTTGAATGTGCTTCTGGTGGACGGCCGAGGCCAGCGTGCGCAACCGGGCGGCCTGTTGCTCCAGGAGTTTGGCCCGATTCCGCAAGACTTCCACGCTGGCGGCTGCGTCCGGGAGGAGCGTATCGAGCAACTCCGACGTGGGCGGTTCAGACGGGGCCAACGCATCGATGGACTTGCTGATTCGGTTCACGATCTCCGCCGGCAGAGTTTGGGAATGGATCTTCTTGCCCACCTGAAAATGTTTGAATTCCGGCCGGGTAGCGCGGAATTTTGCCAGGCCAACTCTGCCGCCGCCAAGTCCTTGGGCCGCTTCTTCCATGACAAGCTGATCGTTGACGTAGCAGCGAATCTTGTCCTTGTCGACGTGGACCTTGAGGGCGTTCCATTCACCGGGCCGATAGTGCGGACTGGGTTCTTGCTTGAGGATCTTCCACGAATAGACATCGGGACCATCGAAGCGCGTGAGGCGGAGTTGGCCGGCGCTGGGATAAAAACCGTAATGTTTGTCCCGGCCGTCGGCCTGGAAGACTAACCCCGCGGCCCCGGCTTCATCATCGAGGCGGACGGTGACGGCCAACTCATAGGGCGGTTCCGGAACAGGCTGCTGGGATAAACAGAGCGACCGGCCGCCAAAGCCGGTTCCGAAACCTTCAGCCAAGATCTTTGCGCCGCGCTGCCTCCAGCGCGCGTCGAACAGGACTGTCCATTCCGCGGGGTCGAGCTGGCCGATCGTCAGCCAGCGCGACATCGGAATGGGATTTGGCTTCTTCAAGAGCGGTTGCAACTCGTTGATCGGAACGGCAAACCCGAGATTTCGGGTCACGGCCGACTTCATGGTAAGAATTCCCTGCACTCGTCCGGATAGGTCGAGAATCGGCCCGCCGCTGTTGCCCGGTTCGACGGGGATGGCCAACTGAATCATCGGCCGGCCATCAATCTCGCGCTTGCCGGAGACGACCCCGGAAACGACACTGTACGTGAGCCCGGCCGGATTTCCGAGAGCGACTACGCTCTGCCCTTCCTTGAGCTGGTCGGAATTCCCTAGCTCCAGGGCCGGCAAGCCCTTGGCCGCCACGCGCAGCAAGGCCAAATCGCGCGCTCGGTCCGAGGCATGCACGGAGATCACTTCATAGGGCTTGCCGTCCGCGCTCTCCACGGTGATCGGACGAGCCTCGCCAAGGACATGCAGATTGGTAGCGATGAGGCCATCGGCATCGACCACGAAGCCGGTCCCGAGCCCCGCCTGTTTGCCATCGCGCCCCGCATGCTTGATCACGACGACGGATTGGCGCGCCAGAGCCGTGATTTGCTCCACGGACTTGCCGGGTGGTGAAGCCGCTTTGTGCTCCTCATCCGCCAACACCATCAGAGCGAAGGTCAGGAGTACGCCAAGTGTCCAATTCCAGATCGGCCTCATGGAACGCCTCGTTTTCCGGCTCTGCATCCCCGGCGTGCCGCGCTTGCCGACCAAGTTGCGCGCAGAGAACGCGGAGGACGCAGAGAAAATGGACCAACCATCCCAGCCCCCTTTTTTGCACTGGCGCTCACGAGGTCAGTGCCGACCGGGTAAATTGGTTCGGCTTGAATTCCGGGTTGATGCGGAGGTCGCGAAACATGTATTCGCCAATGAGCTTGCCGTTCGGATCCTTCAACACGGTGCCCATTTGGAGCCAGGTTTCCTTGTCGATGTAAATCGTGATATCGGTGATGTTGTCTTCTTCCGGCTCGGAGCAGGTCCGCCGAAGCACGTAACAGGGGCGGTCGCCGACTTCGCGAACCTTGCGGACACCGAGATATTCGACATGCAAGGTCCCTTTTTCCTTGGCGGCTTTCCAGTCACGGTAGGTTTTCTGAATTGCAGCCTTCAGGCCAAATTCCTTCATGGTGTAACGGCCCGACTGGCGCGCATCCTCGCCATCCACATCGCGCTCAACGACCTTGACGAAAACACCGGCCAGGCCCGCCGGCTTGGCCAACATTTTCCCCCCGTTTTCTCCCTCGACATAAAGCGAGCTTTCCGCCTTGCGCTGTCCGTGCAGCCAGTGCATGAACACGCTATAGGGCTTCTCGCGATAGAAGCACTCGATGTCCTCGCTCGGCTGTAGCTTGCCGCCGATGCGTTCCTGCTTATGGAGGATGACACTGTAGCCCTGGATCCCCAGCTGCTCGTAATGCTGCACACATTTCTCGAGGAAGCGAACGACATCCCCAGTGGGCAGCGGCTCCCGCGTCGTGCCGGATGGTTGGGGGGCGGAGAGGAGGCAGACGAAGAACCATGCGAGTCGACCATTCACGGTACACCCTCCGGACCACGGAAGGAAATTTCTTTCGGTCAATCTACGCGGCTGCCAGGCACCGGGCAACCGAAGCCGCCATCCAGACGATGCGGCACCTTGCCAGGCCGATTCCCGCCTGCTAGTGTACAGACTCACGACCGGAGGCCTTGGGGTAATGAAGGAGCTGTTCCGATCGGCACTGCATTGGTTGGCCGACACACGTCTGGCCCGCAGTGTGGCGGACACGATTTTCCGTGGTCTGGCCCGCCGTCGCATCCTGGAGCTGGATCAGACGGGGCTGGTGCGTGCGCAGAACCGTACGCTGCTCGGCCTGGTTCACCGCGCTCGCCAGACTCGTTTTGCTCATGATCACGATTTCCCGCGGATCCGCACGGCCAGCGACTTTCGGCGCCTCGTACCGCTGCGAACGCCCGCGGAGTTGTGGCGCGAATACTGGCAACCGGCGTTTCCCAACCTGGCTGGCGCGACCTGGCCCGGCCCGATTCCCTATCTGGCGATCTCTTCCGCCCAGCTCAACGGCAGCTTCCCTTACGTCCCGATCTCGCCGGACCTGTGGGCCGCTCAGCAAACTGCCGCGTTGACCAGCCTGGCCTTTGTCTTGCACGCGCGTCCTCGCTCTCGCCTTTGCAGTGGCCGGCTGTTGCTCCTGGGCGGGGGCACCACCTTGACGCCCCCCGGCGATTTCCAGCCGCCCGACAGTCTGGAAGCCATCGCCATCCGTGAATTGCCCGCCGTCCTCCGACCCTATGCCTGTACCGTTTCCCCTACGGACCGGGAATCCGATGACCAACCGCTCCACGAGCTGGCCGAGCGCAGCATTGCGACGCCGGTGACCTGCATTGCCGGGTCGATCGAGCGGTTGGTCCCGTTCCTCACGCGCATCCAGCGCCTGACGGGGCGGGAGCGACTGGCGGACATCTGGCCGAGCCTGGTTGCGGTGCTGTACGCCCGCGGACCGACCGAGCCAGACCGTGCCCATCTGGAGAGCGTGATCGCCAGTCCGGAGGTTCTGTGTCTGGAAATGGTGTTCCGACCGGAAGGGGCGATCGCCATCGAAGATCCGCGTCACCATCGCCTCCGCCTGTTGCCGGATTTGGGCGTCTATTTTGAGTTCGTGCCGGTCGATCAGGTGGGGAAGCCGAGGCCGGAGCGTTACAGCGCGGGCCAGGTGAAGCGGGGCATTCCGTATGCGTTGGCGCTTTCGTCCCCGGCCGGGGTATGGGCCTGCCTGGTTGGAAGCGTGGTGCGTTTCGAGCAGGAGAATCCGCCGCTGCTCCACTTGGTGGAATCGTGCACGCCCTGGGAGTTGGCAGCCCGAGCCGAACCCCTGCCGGGTAACGTCGGCGGCGGCCGTGCGTTCCCTACGCAGCCGCCCCATATGCGGCCTGCCGCCCTGCCCGGTCGACCTTTCCGCGGCGCCCTGGCCATTCGGAAAGATTGAAAAACCACTTGCATTCGCCTGGGCTTTGGTGTCCAATGGGAGCCTATTCGATCGGAATAGAGCCTCGTACGTTCTCCCCAATTATGTGGGCTCGTTTCCCGCCCCGAGTACGTGACCCCCTGCTTTGATACGGAAGGATTCGGCCTCACCATCGCATACTGTACAGGTCGTCAAGGGCCACACTGTCGTTGCCTCCTTGGCGATCGCTTCATCCCTTGTCGAGGAGGACACCATGACGTGTTCCAAGCCCCGTTTCGCTTTTCGCAAATCGCCCGCCGCAAGACCCGCCCCGAAAACCTATCGCCCTTGCCTCGAGATGCTGGAGGTGCGGCTGCAGCCGTCAAATAGCGGCTTCGCAGTGGACGGCATCACAGCACACCCACTTCCTGTCTCGTCGTCCCTGGGCCTCTCGGCACACAGCATCTTTGCCGATGGCGTGGAGCCGATGTTGAGTCTTTCCACAGCCACGTATATCACCGGTACGATGGGGACGGCCACGGCGCGCGGCACGGCGCTCGGCGGGGATGGAAGCACATTTCAGGCCGGAACCGTGACGCAGAACGGAAGCCAAGAAGCCTACGTAGCCAAGTACACTCCCAATGGCACTCAGGTTTACCTCACCACCATCCAGTTACTCGACAGCAACAGTAACCCGTTGAACACGCTGGGAACCGGCGTGGCCGTCGATGGTCTGGGAGATGCCTACCTCGGCGGCACCGTGATCGACGGGGCCGGGGCGAACCATTCCTACGGCGTGAAGCTAAGTCCCGATGGCCAGACCGTCGTCTGGGTGCACAGCTTCCAGGCAGGAACGACTACACAGGGCATTGCCGTCAGCGATCCCAATAATGACGGCACCGGCATCGTTGCCTGGACCGGCACGCTCACATTTACCAATCCAAGTCAGGGTCCCGTCGGCGATCACGTGATCCTGGCCGAATATGCTGCCGATGGAACAGGAAATCTCGCCTTCTACTACACGTTCACGGGAAATCCAACGACCCAGGGTGACGCGATCGCTTTGAACACGAATTCCGTGTTCAGCACGCCGGGTTCGCTGATTTACTTGGCCGGAAATATCACCCTCAACGGCAACGAGCAAACGCTGGCGTTCCAGCTCGACGCGACTACCGGGAACGGCAATTGGGCCCGGACCGACGGTGCGGATTTTGCGTCGCCGGCCAGTTTGACCGGCGTCGCCGTCAACGCCGATGATTCGAGCGTATACTCCGGGACAACGAGTACGAGCACCGGCACGAACGGAATCGTCGTCGGTTACCCCGCCAACGGGGGCCCTGTAGGGCAGCCTCCGACCTTCGCCACGACACTCTCCAACGCGCTCTCGCTGAACGCAATCACCGTCGACGCCGCGGGCAACATTTACGCGACCGGGGCGGCCACCGATCCTTCGACTGGCGGAGTCTACGTTGCCAAGCTGGATAGCAGTGGCAATATCCTGTCGGAACTACAGTTCGGTGGCACGGGCACCGTGGATGCGGGTTATGGGGTCGTGGTGACGAGTTCCGGTTCGCTCTGGGTGGTCGGGGACACGACCTTGGCCTCGCTTGCCACGGACGGCTCGACCCTTAACGGAACGCAGGATGGCTTCCTGGCGGCTGTCTCTGTATAAGGAGCAAACGGTTTGCAGGATCACGCTACGGCAGGGAATAGTGCTCCCTGAGCGTGCTTCGCTATCTCCTGATCAGGTTTACAGATAAGTTGTCGCGGCAAGTGCCGATTCACGAGGATTAGCCCCGACCGTGCCGGAGAGAGCCAAGCACTCTGCCGGTCGGGGCTGGTCGATGCAACAGGGCTGTTGGCCAATCGGTAAAGTACAGCGTTCACGGTCCGTTTCCCACCCATTTCCTCATCCGATTGGCATGCAATCCTTGCCGTCGGAACCAGCGGTCCCTTCCCGATGATCCGCACAATTGGGACGGCTGGCCGTCCCCGTAAAGCTGAGAAATCCCAAAAAAGTAGGAAAATATGCTTGCATTGCCCTTGCGTTTCCTGTCCAATAGTAACCTGTTTGAACGGGACAGCAGCCTCGCACTTACTCTCCGCCAGTGCTGATCCCCTTTCATGCCCACCTAGGGTTACGTTCCAGCCCCGTGACGGCGCTGTAAGGGACAGAGGTGAGCGCGGCACGCTGCAAGGTCGCTCCGGGACAGAACAGGCAATTGACTGGGGCGATCTCCACTTAACGTTTTTTTTCGAGGAGAAGGCACCATGAAGTGTTTGAAGCTCCGTTTTGCTTCGCGCCTGAAGGTTGAGAGAATGGAAGACCGGTTGCAACCCGGCTCGGTCCTTACGGGCTCCGGGTATGGCTGGTCGCTGTTGGCTGACAATCTTTCGATCCTCAAGCAAGGCTCGGTGGATTCGCAAAGCTTGGTTTCCCAAGCATCTTCGGAAAGTAGCCAACCGGCTCCGGTGAGCGCCCCCCCGGCCGATACGCATAGTGATCATCTTGCCATTGCGGTCATTTCGGTGGCCGCGGCCCGGACACAGTTTGCTAGCATGCCGAACAACACGCTGGTAGATACGGTTGCCGCCGGCTTGCCGGCCGACCTTCAATCCCAAGCTAGCCTGACCGGCCACGCCAACTCCGTCCCACTGGCAGCTGCCGCCCTTCCGACGGCCAAGATGCCAGCTCCTGCCACCCCGGTGGGCAGTGTGTCCCAGTCGGCCATCGGCGTTGCATCTCCTGCGATTCCGATCACGACGGCTGCTCCGGCGGCGAGCGTTGGGAACCTGCCGAGCAAGGGCAGTCCCGTGCAGGAGGTCAACGTCGATACTCCGACGACCCATGCTGGTACGAATCTGCAACCCACGAATGATATGCACGCCGTTCCGGTGAATCTCAACACGGCGACCCACTTCGGCGGCGGCACGAACCAGGCCACCGTCAATTTCCTGAGCTACCTGGGCGGCGCGGGTCCGGATTCCCTCAATGACGTGGTCGTGACCAACGAAGGCGGTTCGAACTTCATTTACGTGTCCGGTTCTCAGACCGACGCCAATGGACGGACGGATGCCTTCGTGGCCAAGCTCACGGATGGCGCGACCTCCGCGGTTTGGGCCGAAACTCTCCCCATTAACGGCTTGCCTGGACCGGATGTTGCCACGGGACTATCCGTGAACAACGGCACCGTCTACCTGGCCATCACTGCTACCGACTCCAGTCAAACGCCCCAAACGGATGCGTTTATCGCGAGCGTGGATGCCACCGCAGGGACGTTTATCGGTGCAGTTCGGGCACCGGGCGCCTCCTTTACGGCCGTCGCGACCGATTCCTCGGGAAATGTCTATGCGGCCGGCTCGGTGGGCGATCCGAACAACCCTGGCCAACTCGATATCGCCTTCGTGCAGTTGTCCAGCGACCTGTCCCAGACGGTATATTTCAACGCCTTCGCGTTCACCCTGAGCGGCAATCCGGCCAACTCGGGAGTTAATACGGGCACAGGTCTGGCCACGGATGGTCAGGGTAATCTCTTCTTTGCAGGATATGTTGGCACGTTTGGGGATCCCACCAACACGACGGACGCCTTCGTGGGGAAATTGAACGCCGACGGTAGCACGTTTGGTTGGAGGCACGCTTACGGTAACGAAACGCAAGGACCCGGTGGACAGTTCTCCGGGATAGCCCTGACCCAGGATGGCAATCTCGCGGTCACGGGCAGCCTCAGCGACAATGGCACCGGTGGGGATGATCCCGGCTCGCCCGGAGTGCTCAGTCAAGACCTGCTGATTGGACATTTCGCGCAATCGACCGGCGCCTCGCTCGACGCTGGCGGGGGCGGGCCATTCTTCTGGTTTGTGGATCCCAGGACTGGAGCAAGTGCGCGTGCGGGCGACTGGACCGGGAATAGCCTCGTGGTCCTGGCGGATGGTTCGACGATTGTGACTGGCGCTGCCTACGACCCAGCGGCGGGTTCCGGCAATGGCGATCCATCATCCAGCCCGACCAAGGGTGTTGACGTTCACGTCACGCACTTCGTCCCCACGGACGATAACACCACGCAGAACAGTGACGGCGACCCGGAAAACGTGTTCGGTGGTTCCGGAACGGATATCGGCCAAGCCGTGGCCCAGGATCCGACCAACCCGAACAACATTTACGTGGTCGGCACGACCAATTCTGCCGACCTGCCGACTACCGGCGGCGTCCTTCAGCAGCTGAACCCGGCGACCGGTACCACCGGCTTCGTCGGCCAGCTGACCGTCGCCTAATCACTCAGCCAACCTGTTCGCTCGCTGGCCTTCGGGCCAGCGAGCGAATTTCTTTGGGCTTTGCCCGTAGATTCCCCATGGGAGAGCCCCGCTTCGTCACCGAAGCCGGGATTGGAAGAAGTCGTCCTCGATGTCTGGGAGCTTCGAATCGGTGCACTCAGAGCTTCATCGTGGATTTCCTGGGTTCTGGACCACTCTACCCGTGTTCAGGAGGTTTCTGTCGTCGCGATCGCCAGAGTTGTCCCCGAGATGGTAACGCAGGCGGCCTGTCCAGGATGCAGTCCCCGAACTGTAAGGAACGCTGCGAATTCAGGAACGGGATCGCGCGTTTCTACAAGCCAGGCTCATTTTCTTGGGAGGGCAGCATGAAGTGCTCGAAGACTCGTTTCGCTGCGCGTCCGCTCGTCGAGAATCTGGAAAGCCGGCTGCAACCTGGTTCTGTGCTCACGGGTCCAGGGTATGGCTGGTCTTTGCTCGCCGACAGTCTCTCGATCCTGAACCAGGATTCCGGAGATTTCCAACGCCGGGTTGCCGTCCTCGCTTTTCCCAGCCGTACTCCTACGCCCTCGAACGTTTCCGGTATCCCTAACCGTTCTTCCTTGGACCTTGCCGCCGCGACCGTGGCGGCCACCCGGACGGATGCCTCCAGCCGCGCAGCGAGCCCACTGTTTGAAAACCTGGCCAATGGATTCCTCCAGGATCGTGGGCCAGTTGTATCCCTCACGGGCCACGGAGGCTCGGTGCCGCTGGCCGCGGTTGCTGCCCCGACGGCCCAACTCCCCGCTCCGGCCACGCCGGTTGGCAGTGTCCCGCAATCTCCCCTTGGTATCGCCGCCCCGGCTTCTCCGCTTGTGCTGAACACGCCCGGTGTGATGGGCGAGATGCCGGTCCGCGCAGCGGCCACCGCGTTGCAGGCGCGGCCAATCCAGGCGGTGAATGTTGACCACCCGGCTCTCCAACGCATCGATGTTCAGCCGACCGCCAACGCTCTGCAATTCACGCCGCTCGGCCTGGGCAACCCCGTCAGCCATGGGGGCGGCGCCAGCAACCAAGCGGCCCTCGCCTCCTTGAGTTACCTCGGAAGCTCCGGACCGGACAAACTCACGAGCATCGCCGTCCACTCCGAAGGGGCAACGAACGCCGTTTATGTCTCCGGCAGCCTCACGGACAACCATGGTCGGACGGATGCCTTCATCGCGAAACTGACCAATGGAGCGACGTCCGTTGTCTGGGCGGGCTTGCTCAGCGCTCCTACTTCGGATGGAACGAGAGTGGGCCCTGACTCGGCCACGGGGCTGGCGGTAAGCGGGAACTCCGTCTACGTGGCTGGCTCGCTGTCCGATACAGCAGCTCCCCTCCAATCGGATGGCTTTGTCGCAGAATTGAACGCCACGTCGGGCGCCCTGAAGACAGACCAGATCCTTAACAACGCCTCGACGGCAGCGATTACAACCGACGCCGTGGGCAACGTCGATGTCGGGGGATCACTCGGCGATCCCACCATGTCCAGCCGTCGTGACGTTGCGTTCTTGCAGTTGACCAGCGATTTGTCGCATGTGAATTTTGCCACGTTTGGTCCGCTCATGATTGCCGGGCAGGCCGCCAATTCCACCATCAGCACGGGCGGCGGCGTCAGCTTGGCCGGCAACGGACCCAGCGGGCGCGAAACCGGCGCTGGGCTAATCGTCGATGGCCAGGGCAATTTGTACTTCGCCGGTACCATCAGTGCGATGGGCAGCAACGACAATCGCGCGCTCTTCGGCCGGCTAAACGCATCCGGTGGCGGACTCGATTGGGCGTTTTACTTCGACAACACCGACCCGAACGGGAATCCCACGCCCGGACCCGGCGGCCGGGGATCAGCCGTGGCTTTTGATCCGTCGGGCAACGTCGTGTTCACCGGAAGCATCAACGATAACGGCAGCACGCCGCTGAACCAGGATCTCCTCCTGGGACGGGCCACTCAAGCTCCCAGCACGACCGGCGGGGCCAATGTGCTGGATGCGAACCACATGTGGGTCGATAACCGTATTTCCCCTGCCTTCACCCGCGTGGGCGACTGGACGGGAAATGATGTAACGGTTCTGCCGGATGGCTCGAGCCTTGTGACGGGTGCGGCCTACGACCCCGCAGCAGGCACGGGCACGGATCCAACGGCCAGGCCGACCAAGGGAATTGATGTCCATGTGACCCACTTCCTCTCCAACGACCAGACGACGGTGCAAAACGCCGACCATGCTCCGGAGAACATTTTCGGCGGCAGTGGCACCGACATAGGCAATGCCTTGACGTTCGATCCCAACAACCCGACGAATGTCTACGTGGTAGGCAGCACGACTTCCAAGGATCTGCCGACCACCTCGGGTGTGGTGCAGCCGATTTATGGAGGGAGCAGTACCACGGGCTTCGTGGCCCAGCTTACGGTTTCGTGAGGGCAGTGCCCGGATGGGACCGGTTCGTAGAATTGGCGTTCTACCCACCGCTCCGAACCGGGCGAATGCAATTATGCCGATTTTGACTTGACAAGTGGCTGACATCCGGAAACACTGCTTGGGGCAGAGAAGTTTTCAGGTACCCTTCTGCGGCCGCGTTCATCGACCCTCTCACCGATGATCGCGCCCGACGGCCTGAATACAATAGGGAGGCCGTGGTGCCAGCGAATGCCAAACCGCACGGCCGATCACCGCGTCGTGACCGGACGACGGACTCTCGATCAGGGTAAAGCAATGAAGCCCAACATCGCCTATCGTCCCCTTGTCGAACTTCTCGAAAACCGACTCCAACCAGGTTCGCTTCTCGCAAATCCAGGGTCCGGCGTGCCCTTGCTACCAGAAAACCCTATGCTCGTGGCGCCGGATGCCGAGGCTTCCGTCCCCTGGATGGCCCTGTCTGTGCCCGAGCAGGCCGAACCAAGGCCAGCCGCCCAGCCCGTGGCCGAGCCGCGCGGCCGGCTCGATGTTGCCGCCCCCGCGCAGCTGTTAGTGGAGAGCGGGACGGACACCAGGTTTCAGCGGCATGATGGCGATGGGAACTGGGACGATGGCTGGGATGTCGCGCTCTCCAGAGCGCGGAACACCGCGGCCTTGGCGGTCGCCGCACTTCCACGGCTGCGAGAACCGGCTCCGGCAACACCGGTGGCGAGTGTGCCGCAGTCTCCGATCGGTGTCGCCATTCCCGCTTCCGCGGCAGCGATCGTTGGCATCAACTCTCCCACAGCCTCGGTGCCCACCAGCCCTGCAACCCACGCCGTGCCGGTCCCGCTGGTGCCCATGGGTTCCGGGACCGTCTCCACGTATGCAGGGTACCAAACCATGAGCGGAGTGCACGCTGTTCCCCTGGTTCTGGCGAATCCCTCCAATCACATGGGCGGCCGCGCCGACAATCAGGCCACGCTCAACTTCCTGAGCTACCTGGGCGGAACGGGCCCCGATTCCATCAAGAGCGTTGCCGTGCAGAACGAGAACGGAGCCAATTTCATTTATGTGGCCGGCTCGTTCACCGACAGCAACGGCCGAACGGATGCCTTTGCAGCCAAGCTGACCGACGGGGCCACCGCGGCGGTGTGGGCGGAGACATTGACCGTAGCGTCGCCTGGACCGGATACGGCTACCGGCCTGGCTTTGAACGGAAACAGCGTCTATCTGGCGGGTTCTATAGCGGATACCGCGCAGACCGCCCAAACCGACGGCTTGCTGGCACGGCTGGATGCGAGCACCGGGGCGATCCTTGCCACGGGCGTGTTGCCGAACGCGTCCTTGGCCGCAGTTACGACCGATTCCGCTGGCAACGTCTACGCCGCCGGCACCATTCCCGACCCGCTCAACGCTAGCCGCCAGGATATCTCGGTCGCGAAAGTGAGCGGGGACCTGTCGAGCACGGCTTACAACGCGTTCCTTCGGCTCAAGTACCTGACCGGTGAGGATGCGAATACGTCGGTCACGTCGGGCAGCGGACTGCTCGTGGACGGCAAGGGGAGCCTGTTTTACGCAGCCAGCGTGAGCAAGGTGGGCGATCCGAGCAACGCCACCCAGCCACTCTACGGCTGGCTCGTTGAGTTTTCTGGTCTTCCCCGGCGGGTCAAGGAGTTCACGGCCGCGGACCCCATTGGGACCCCGGGCCCCCGTGGGCAAGGGACCGCCGTCGCCTTTGACCCCGTCGGGAACGTCGTCTTTACGGGCAGCTTCAATAACGACGGCGGCACGCCGCTGGGGCAAGACCTGTTTCTGGGCCGGGTAGCGCCGATCACGACGTTCAATCCCGTGGGCCAACCGCTGCGTGACCTCTTGCCTGTGGATGCCTACACTTGGTACGTCGATGACCGTACACCGCAGCACAATCGGGCCGGCGATTGGACCGGGACGGGCTTGGTGGTGCTGCCAGACGGCTCGACCATTGTGACCGGTGCCGCTTACGACCCGGCCGCCCCCAATGATCCCCCGCTGTCAATGCCGACCAATGGCATCGATATCCACTTGACCCATTTCCTGGCCTCCGATAATGCCACGCCGACGGCGGGCCTTTTGGATGCAGACCCGCAGAACACGTTCGGCGGCAGCGGGACAGACATTGGCATGGCTTTGGCATTGGATCCGACAAACCCAAACAACGTGTATGTCGTCGGCAGCACGGACTCCATCGACCTGCCGACCGGCCCAACTGTGATGGAACCCGCTTATGGAGGGCGCTCCCCAACCGGCTTCGTGGGTCAGGCCAGCGTTACATGATACCAGTCGCAACGGGTTCGCTGAGCTGTGCCGACGACCGGAACTTTAGATTAGCGTGGATCTAGGAAAACATCATGAAGCCCAGAATCGCCTCTCGTCTCTGCCTGGAAGCCCTCGAAAACAGGTTGCAGCCCGGTTCAATGATTACCCTGCAGGGTTTTGGCTGGTCGCTGGCGGGGATCGTGCCGCTGCTGAATCCGCAGGCGTGGGAAGCGCCGCGCATGGGTCTCCCCATTTCGCCACAAAACAACGCGCCGACCTCCAAAATCTCGGCCGCCGTCCCGCCCAAAGCGACTTTCGAGATCGCTATTGCGTTGGAGAGCTCGGCCGGCACCGAAGCGTCTCCTCCTTCCAGGGACCTCGGAAGCGTTAACCACGCGGCCATGGCACCGGAAGCGGAGCACTTCTTGTGGCAGAATCTCGAAGCCATGCCGCAATCGGCTGAGCCCGCCCCAGCAATCTCCCTCTCGTTGACGGCCGTCCTCCCATTGGCCACACAGCGGCCCACCACTACCGCGGGCAGCTTACTGCAATCTCCGACCGGCGTGGCACCTCCGGCGACTCCCCTGGCCTCCTCGCCGGTGAGAGCGCCCCCTGTCGTCGGCGCTTCTGGCCCGGCACTTTCCGGTACCGGACTCCGGGCCGTGCCGGTCCCGATCATGCCTCTCCAGACGGGCACCGTCTCCTCTGCGGCCGGCTACGAAACGACGCACAGCATCCACACCGTTCCTTTGGCGCTGGCCAGCGGCCCGAGCCATGGCGGCGGCAGTGCTGGCAATCAGGCCACGCTCAATTTCCTTAGCTACCTCGGTGGCTCGGGGCCCGCGGGACTCAACAGCGTTGCGGTGCAGGTAGAAAATGGGGCCAAGTTCATTTACGTGGCCGGCTTCTACACCGATAGCTCCGGCCGCGCCAACGCCTTTGCGGCGAAATTGGTGGATGGCGCAACTTCCGCCATCTGGGCGATGGCCATCACGCCGACCACACCGGGACCGGACAAGGCGACAGGCCTTGCTCTGAGCGGCACCAGTGTCTACGTTGCTGGCTCCTTTGCTGACCCCACGGCCAATTCCCAATCGGATGGCTTCGTGGCGGAACTGGACGCCACTACGGGGAACATGCTCTCGATCGGTGTGCTCACGGACACTTCCCTTGCCGCGGTCACGACCGATCCCACGGGGAATGTCTATGCCGCGGGCTCCGTGCCAGACCCGATCAATGCGCTCCAGCAAGACGTCGTGCTGGTGAAAGCGTCCAACGACTTGACGACAACCATTTATGATGCCGTCATTCAGTATCAATCACTGACCGGGGCACTGGCCAATTCAGCCGTAACCAGCGGCGGCGGCCTGATCGTGGATGGTTTGGGGGACGTGTATTTCGCCGGCGGGATCGGACTTGCCAACGACCCGAATAACGATATCGAGCCACTCTATGGCTGGTTCAATGATTCGCTGGGCCCGAACTTGTTTGCGAGCATCACGGTCCCCAACCCGGCGCACGGCCCGCGGGGAATGGGAACGGGGGTGGCGCTGGATCCCAATGGCAACCTCGTCTTCACGGGCAGCCTCAACGACGACGGCTCCAGCACGATCATCCCCGGCAGTCCAGGCCGGCTCAGCCAGGATTTGGTGCTCGGACGAGTGCAACCAACTCTTCAGCCCTTTGTGGATCCGCAGGGCAACCTTCAGTACCGGCCAGCGCTCGAGCCGGTGGATGCCCTGACTTGGTATGTGGACGATCGCACCCCCACTCATGCGCGCGCAGGGGATTGGACCGGCAACCAACTGGCTGTGTTGCCGGACGGCTCAACGATCGTGACCGGTGCAGCATACGATCCGGCCGCACTCAGCAATCCCCCGCTGTCGAAGCCGACCGCCGGCATCGATGTCCACATGACCCATTTTCTGGCGACCGACAATGCTACGCCCACGGCAGACCTCTCGGACGCCGACCCGGAGAATATCTTCGGCGGGAACGGGACCGATGTGGGCATGGCCATCGCTCTGGATCCCACCAAAACGACCAACGTGTATGTGGTTGGCAATACGAGTTCGACTGACCTGCCGACGACGGCCGGTGTGGTCCAACTCACGTATGGCGGTGGCAGCAGCACGGGCTTCGTCGGTCAGGCCAGCGTAGTTTGAGTTCATTTTTCAATTGACAAGAGGCCCGCGCCGGTAAAAACTGCAAGATAGTCAATTGCGGCGCCGTATTCGTCACGCGCGCTCGGTGTCCCTTTCTCTTCCGCGTTGGAGGATTGCATGTCTCTGATCCGAACCCCGCGTCGTTTTGAGAACAGGCAGCGTCGCCACTCCTTTCCCGGCCTTCACCTGGAGGTACTCGAAGATCGACTTCAGCCCAGTGCCTCGTTCCTCGGACAACCGTGGGACTTTTTGGCTTCGGACCTGATGCAACCCGACCTCGACTCTCCTTCCGCGGCGAGCGATAAGGCGGCTCACTTCCGTTCGGGCGACTCGGACGGACTGATCCGGCCAACTCTGGCGGCTACGGGCATCTCAGCCGCGGCCGGACAAAAAGTTGATCTGGGTGCGGTAGCGCAGCCAGCCACGCCGAGCCCCACGGCCAAAATATCGGCCCCGTTCTTGCCCGCGGTGACTCCGACGCTTGGCGCACCTCAGCAGGGTCTATCCGCGACGGCTTCTCACTCCGTCAATGTGCAGCTGCAACAAGGGCACCATCTCACGCAGATCCAGACGACGATCACCCTGCGAACGGATCAAATCGCATTGTCGGCGGCCACGGCGCATGTCGTGCAGCACATCGGCGGCAACGCCAATCAGAATTGGGCCACGTACGTGACCGGGACCGCAACCACGGCCACGGGCCAGGGTCTGGTTCAGGATAGCAGCGGCAATGTGTACGTGACGGGCTCCACCGATGAGGGCACGACCAAGGCAGCGTTTGTGGCCAAATACGATCCAACCGGCAATCTGCTCTTCTTCAAGAAGTTCCAAGCCAAGGATGTGAGTACGGGCATCACGGACAACCACAGCGAGGGCCACGCCATCGGCCTGGATGGCAATGGAGATATCTATGTAACGGGCAAGGCAACCAATCCCACAAGCCGTCTCCAAGACGCATTCATCATGCGGTTCTCTGGTACCGGCGTCGTTGATCCGACCTATGGGGTCGGCTTCGACACGGGTGGTCTGGGGAATGTGAGCGGCAACGGCTTGGTCGTGGCGGCCGATGGGACAGCCACCCTTGTCGGGACGGCCCGCTTCTTTGGCAACGATATCTTCCTGGCCGTGATCGGCCCGGATGGTTCCGTTTCGATCAGTGCCACCCATGCATTTGCACCGGGCAGCTTCGTCGACTCTCAGGGGCAACAGGTCTTCACCTCCACGGTCGGCAATGGCATCGCGTTGAACGCCGACGGTAGCCTGGCCTACATCTCCGGCACGGGCACGCATCCCGGCGGCGACACCGACATCATGGCGATGCTGGTTGATACGAACAGCGGCGGCCAAGCCATCGCCGGGTTTTCGTATGTGCCCAACGCCGGCAACGACAGTGGTAACGGCATCGCCGTGGGAGCCGATGGCACCGTGTACCAGGCGGCCACGTCTACGATTCAGTCGAATGGACAGTCGAGCACCTATGCCACCGTGATCGCCTGGCAAGGATCGCTCGCCTCCGCGAATTACGGCGTGTACGATCAGAACACGCTCACGGGCACCGGCATCGCAGTGGACCCGTCGGGAAACGCATATCTCACTGGAACAGCGACCGATCTCCTCGGCAATACCCGCGCCCTGGCTGATCTCCTGGATTCGACGGGGGCCATCGCCGACACGCTGTTGATTGCCGACAATGGTAGCGGACAGGAATCGGGTGCGGCCGTCGTGTATTCGCAAGATGGCACGGCGTATTTGACGGGAAACACGAGTTCCAGTAACTTGTCCACGGACGGCAGCGCCCTCAACGGGGATCAGGACGCCTTCCTGGCTAATGTCGGGGGCTTTATGTTCTAGAATAGGATCAGGAGGCTTTCCATTCGCGTTCATGGAAGGGGATAAGGGCCCCTGAAGCTTGGGAAACGAGACCGTGAGCAACAACTCGATGGAATTGTTCCTCCAAGCCTGCGGAAGGAAGGGTCCTCTCCGCCTCCAAATCGAGTCTCCCGGGCAATCTCTGACCACGCAGCGGATCTTGCACCAGCCGTTCGCGCTCATCGGTTGCGATCCGCGCATGGATTTGTTCCTGAGCCATCCGCAAATTGCCCGCCGCCATGCTTACCTCCAGGTGCTCGACGGCAAGATATATTGCATCGATCTCCAGGGCCAAACGGAAGTCCGCGGTGACCGGGAAGCTTCCCCGAACATCTGTTTTGGCCCATTTTCCCTGCGTGCGGTGGACGAGATCAGTGGCGATCCTCTCCACGTGGCCGAGTTTTCCGCACCGCAGCCGCCCGGTGAAGACGATTTGCCCGAGGTGGCTTTGGAATTTGTGAACCGGCTGCCGGGACCGACGGTTTGGCGCATGGGGACAAGAATTGCCCTGGTCGGCAAAGCATCGGTGTGCCGGGTGCGGCTGGTGGGCGACAGCGTGTCCAAGTTCCACTGTAGTCTGGTGCGTACGCCGCTGGGGCTGTGGGTGGTCGACTTGTTCGGCAAAGCGGGGATCACCGTTAACGAGGCCCCGGTGCGGAGCGCACGGCTCAAGGACGGGGACCGGCTCCAGGTCGGCAATTTCATCATTCGGCCACGCTATCTTCAGCCTGCTCCCGTGCGGGCTCCGTTGGACGACCTGGGCACCTTGGCTCAGCAGATGATCCAGCAATCCAGCAGCAGCATTTCCTTACCGTCGTTTCGAGATTCGTTTACCGAAACAGCCACGCACGACTTGGAACAGACGACAACATCGCCGGCCTCGCCGAGTGCGGCCGCTCCGTCGGACGGACTCCCAATCGCATCGATCCTTCCCCCATTACTTCCGACGGCGAGTATATCCGGAGCGTCGGTGCCGGCGAATTCGGAACTGGTGCAGTCGTTACTGGTCCCCATCGCACAGCAGCTGGGCACCATCCAGCAGCAGATGTTTGAGCAGTTCCAGCAAGCCATGCTGATGATGTTCCAGATGTTTGGCCGGCTCCAGCGCGAACAGATCGGCGTAATCCGCGACGAAATGGACCGACTACACCAGTTATCGCGGGAAGTCTTAGCTCTCCAGTCCGAATTGGCAAAGCGTCCGCAACCCACCGCGGAACGGCCGCGCACTGCGCCCGCCTCTGCCTCCGGGCGCACGGTGCCGGAAAGTGCCACCGTGAGTCCAACGTCCCGGCCCGCCCCGGCGCCCAAACCGGCCCCGGAATCGAAGCCCCTTCCCCAGCCCGAAGGACAGCCGGAGAAGGATATGCACGCCTGGCTCAGCCAACGGCTTGCGGCGCTACAAGAGGAACGGCAAACCCGTTGGCAGAAGATCGTTAGTTTCCTGTCCGGTAAAGCACGTGAAAAATCGACGCCATAAGTTTAGCGGCGGTTCGCAGAACCGCGCGCAGCGTCGCCTAGCTGAGATTGGCGAGAACCCGCCATCGCGACTATAATTGAGACCTGCACCGCCTTGCCTCGCAAACCACGGAATCGGCTATGCGCTTCACAAAAATGCATGGTGCCGGCAATGATTACGTCTACATCGATTGCTTCCGCAATCCGGTGCCGCGCGACCCTGCTGGCCTGAGCCGAGTTATCAGCGACCGCCACGTCGGCGTCGGCTCCGATGGACTCATCCTGATTTGCCCCTCCGATCGAGCCGATGCCCGCATGCGGATGTTCAACGCCGATGGCAGCGAGGCGGAGATGTGCGGCAACGGCATCCGCTGTGTTGCCAAATTTCTTTACGATCATGGGCTGGTCCGCAAACCCGTCCTGACGGTGGAGACCGGCCGCGGGGTTCTCACGCTCGAATTGGAGATGGAACGAGACCGCGTGGTCCAGGTATGCGTCGATATGGGGGAACCCATTCTGCAAGCGGCCCAGATTCCTACGACGCTTCGCGGTGATCCGCCCATCGACGTTCCGCTCCGGGTCGAGGAGCACATGCTGAACGTGACGTGCGTTTCCATGGGCAACCCCCATTGCGTCACTTTCGTCGAGAATTTGAATGATGGACTCGTCTTGGGCGTGGGGCCAAAGATGGAGCGCCATGCGGCCTTCCCCCGCCGCACCAATGCGGAATTCGTCCGTGTCGAGAGTCCGGAAGAGGTGACGGTCCGCGTTTGGGAACGCGGCTCGGGAGAAACGCTTGCTTGCGGCACGGGCGCGTGCGCCGTCGCCGTGGCCGGGAGCCTGACTGGGCAAACGAAACGGCGCATCACGGCTCACCTCCCTGGTGGCAACTTGCGTCTGCATTGGTCCGAAACGGATAACCATGTCTATCTGACCGGGCCGGCCGTGGAAGTTTTCAGCGGAGAATGGCCCGACACGTGATGGGACGGCGGTCGACCGCTCTTCCC